>NZ_JAKSYQ010000098.1:0-6275 GCF_022829665.1 Methylobacterium sp. E-041
CAGGTCGAGCAGGTTGCCGTCGTGGAGCTCCACGTCGTTCTCGATCCCGAGCCACTTCAGCCGGTGGTCGAACACCCCGGCATGGCTCGAGCGCCGCACCACCCCGTGCACCGCGTAGCCCTTCGACAGCAGCAGCTGCGCGAGATACGCACCGTCCTGCCCGGTGATGCCGGTGATCAGTGCCGTTTTAATGCTCATGGGACATATTCCTAAATTTGGTGCCTGTTGGGTATGAATGAAACACGCTTCGGCAGGATGGGCGTCATCGCGGACGCGCTCCGCCTATCACGACAGTCGCCACGGTCAAATTTCCCCTCAATGCCTCACCCCAGAAGAAGCAGTAGAACCGAAGCGCGACCCAATCTTTACGTATTTCCGGGTTTTATGCTATTATACAAGAAACTATTCCTTCGCCCATAGTTACATAGGAAAATATACTATCGTCTCGTTATCGCAAATAAATTTCGAAGAGAGCCACTAAGATTAAACTGTGATCTTACCCTTGTATAAGAATCAACGCTTCCTACGTTCTCAGACGGTAACGAAAACGTTGGAATAAAAGGAAATATCTTTGCCCGTTCAGATGACGAGAACATCTGTCTAATCAGGATTTTTCTTTTTCTCGGATTTTGGGCGAGCAGCTTCATATAATGGTCCAGTCCATCAGCATCCGCCTTTCTATTCAGCGCGATCTTGTAGAGTAGATCAATAAAATATTCATCCGTCGTTTCATCGTCTTCAGCAATTTCTCTAAGTCCTCGTATTTGCCATTCGGTAATTTTAGCAAATAAATAATCTCTATTATAACCGAAACCCAAATCATTCAATCCAGCCATGATCTTCAGCGCGATAGGATCTGCCGCAAAAAAACTTTTAGTATCAAAGAGTTCTGATGGGTTTCTTTCTTCCCGCCAGCCATAAAATATATAATGATTCAGCGGGTCTATTGAGGATTCCTTTATATCTGGGTACTTGTTTAAGTAAAATTCCCGATCAAACCCACCAAAGGCTTCAATCAGATTGATCTCAGCCGGAATTTTTGTTGATGAATCTCTTCTGGACGATTGCAATAAATCAACTTGTTTCAAGAAATCGGAAATACTCGTAAGAGTAATTGGAGCAGGAACGTCGCGTTTATAATCTATAGATTTTTTGACTTGCCACTTTTTCAAATCGGCACGTATTGCCAGGCAAGTATTTCTCCAAGTAAACTTTGTTCTGACTAAAATTAACGCTTTTCTGAAATGAGCCTTCTTTTCGTCCAAGGTTAGATTCATAGCTCGTGCCATGGCGGTAGATACATCTTCAGGATCCGGCTCCCACCAGTTACCAACCTGCGAAAATTCTTTATCAGAATAGTCCGCCTCCACCTCGCGGCCGCCAAACGTGATTGCACCGTCGTACATCATATCAGTGGTAGAACCATATGAAGTAAAAATAGTTATGACTCCACAAGCCATTGCTTCAACTACTGAAAATCCAAATCCCTCAGAACGCGAAGTTAAAACTAGAAAATCAACACTCCGATAGAAAGATGCAAGCTCCTCATTCGCCAATGGGGTTATAGTTTCACGATAGGATATCCTGGCCTTATCATCATCAAATCGAAGAAATTTCCGCCATTGACGCGCTTGTGATCGATTTTTACTCCCCAAAGGAAGGACACCATGTCCGCAAACAATCAACATAGCATCGGGATGTTTAATGCTGAAGGTTTGCCACGCCTTTAGCATCACGTCATAGCCCTTCCTATATTGAACGCGAGCGAACCACAAAAATGTTGGGCCATCATACTGGCGCTCGGTCTTGCCCCAAGGCTGAAATATATCAGTTTCTACGCCAAGAGGCACATAATGAACTCTTTCGAAGCCAGATTTTTTGAATACATTTAGATTCCACATAGATGGTAGATAAGTTGATTTATATTTATTTTTGTTTTCGATCCATTTCTGCGGTATATTTGATGTTTCCCAAACCGAATAAAGGCAGTCGTAAGGTTGAATTCCGGGATGGGAAAATAGTAATTCAGGCCGTTCATTGTCGATAAGGCCAAATCTTTTCATGTATGGAAATAAATTTTGATTTATTATGTTCCATGACGTGGCGACATCAGATCCATGGTCAACATATTTTAGGCCGTAACCAAGGTGCTTATCGGTAAATAACTTTCGACTATTATTAATATAATTAAGCCTGGCCTCCGATTTTCCTTGAGCGAAAGTCGATCCTGCGAAGTGTTTTATTTGAGACTGAGGAAGGTAAGCAGTTGTATATCCGGCCTCTCTAAGTCGAATTCCGAAATCAGCATCCTCGTGATAAAAGCCAAAATTATCGTCAAAGCCGCCGATTTCTGTCGCAGCCTTAGTTCGAATGAGAACACAAGTTCCTTCACAAAAGTCGGACTCGAGTCGATATACGTCTCCCTCAGGTATATTTCTATCGTGTTCGAACTCTGTGCGATCAAGGTTCCAGTAAACTCTATGACTTAGTACGCCTATCTCATCATTAACAAGTGGTATGACTTGAGAACATGAAACAGCACCTAAGCTTATGTCATTTGACATTTCGTAAAGCAATTCACGGGCAACGTCCGTAACGAAGATGATATCGTTATTTGCAATATAGACAAAATCGGCGTGCCGCATCCGAGCGATGCCTAGCGCAATATTACAGCACTGCGTGTACGTATGCGGAGTGTTAAGCTGCTGTATTTCTACGCCATAGCGCTGACAGACTTCATATGTCGAATCTGTACTTCCCTGATCCAAAACAATTATCCGCTCCGCAGGTACTCTTAATGTAGGAATCATATTTGACAGTAATTTACCGCCATTTATTGATGGAATGATCAATAAGCTGGTATTCAACAGCTTTTCGATCTCTTTTATTTCATCCGGATTTGCATTGCCGAAAGAAATATCTTTCCATTTCAGACTTGATTTCGCAAAATTCATTTTCATTTCTGAACCCTCGCCCTGACAGGAACTTAATTAATTGATAATAGACTTGATAACATTTTTTACCGAATGAACTAGAATGGTCAAGCCCTTATGTTCAAATTTATACATTAGCAAGTTTATGTTTAATTTCGTCTATAAACCAGCAATATATCTATTTTTTCTGTCGGATATCTACATTGCCGCCCTTCTGACCCAGGCCGATGCCATGGCTGGAGCTTGATCTTTCTCTTGGCGACTTTGAACGATGCCGTGGGGCGTTGTAACGATCATTTGTCGTTCATGCCATCTCTCCGCTCGTGCACAACCGTAGGGCGTGTCGCGAGGTCAAACGTGCCTTCATCCATGAATCGTTACCCATCCTTGACGAGCTTGCCGCCGCACCCTTGGAGCCGGCCCATGATCACGTCCGCTATCGCCGCGAAGCTGGAGCAGCGCGCCAAGGCCGACTTCAAAGGGGCGGCACTTCGAGGCGACGCTCTTCGTGCAGGCCGTCTCTTGGTACCTGTGCTATCCGCTCAGCTACCGCGACATCGATGAACTGTTCCTGGAGCGTGGCCTGGAGGTCGATCACAGCACCCTGAACGGCTGGGTTATGGCCTACGCGCCTCTGATCGAGAAGCGGGTGCGGCAGTTCCGCCAGCCACACTGTGGATCGGTCCGCATCGACGAGACCTACCTCAAGGTGCGGGAGGAGTCGCGCTACCTCTACCGGGCCGTCGACAAGCACGGTAAGCCTGTCGATTTCCTCCGCACAGCCGACCGGATTCTCGACGTGGCCAAGCCGTTCTTCCGCACGATGCTGCAGAATCAACCGTTGCTCGCCCCTGACCGCATCGGCACGGATGGTGCCGGCCCGTACCCGCCGGCCATCGCCGAGAGCCGTGAGGCAGAGTTGCTGCCTCGCGCGCCGATCCACTACGTCACCAAGCACCGGCAGCAGAGCATCGAAAGCGACCACTTCCGGGTGAAGCGATCGATGCCGCGGGTGCGCGGCTTCCGCTCGTTCAACACGGCGCGGCGCACCATCCAGGGTTTCGAGGCCATGCTTTGGCTGTACAAAGGCTTCGTCTTTGCCGGCTCGTCGACAGTGCTAGAGCAAAACCAGCTGCTCGCAATCTGCTTCGGCTTCCCCAGGGGAACAAAGGGTGAAAGTAGGATCGCATAGGCCATTCCGCGTCTTAGATCCGAGTTTGCGATACGCCCCCAATAGCTCCGTGAACATCTCGAAGCGAGTGGTGTTCGCGGTCTACCTCACTTAGATCGTGCACGGCGCTATAGCGACGACCGGCACCCACGCGACCGACGGCTTGACGGCGAACTGGTCGCCGTGACCGCCGCGACCCACCTCCATCACTCCGCACCACCGAAGGCTTCGCCGATGCGCCTCGTCGCCCTGATGCTCGCGTTTACCGTCATGCTGAAGCAGGCCGGGGGCGCGCTCGCTCTCGATCCCGGCACGCCTGGTCCGCTGCGCGGCCCGACCGTCCCGGCGCGACGGATCATCCTACCGCCAACTGATCAAGGCTCGGGCGGCGACGTGTCGAAGTTCACGGTGCGTATCCCGGGGTGGAACGACGGGCGCAAGCTCGACGACATCATCCGTGACTTCGCGCTGGCGCACTTGCCGGACTTCTCGGCCGCGGTGCTCGGCGGGGTCGAGGCGGACACCGGAGTTGATCAGACCGCGCGCATCGTGCTCGCGCTGTCCAAGGTGCCGGGTTCCGGCGGGCGCCTGCGCTTCCCGTGCGGGCAGGTTCTATACAGCGCGTTCCAGTTCCCGAACCCGCGCACCGTGCTGTCCAGCGCCAGCATGCGCTGCACCGAGATGACCACGCTGGCGAGCGCGGCTACCGGCACCTCAATCCATGGCACCGGGGTCTATTCCGGCATTGAGGACATGGCCTTCGTGCATGTCGGCTTCGACAGCGGGGCGTTCCGGACCTCCGGCTACACGGTCGACCTCGACAGCGGTTACAATTGGGTTCGGCGCTCGACCTTCCGCGGTTGTTTCATGTGCGTCCGCATGGGGGCGGCCGGCGGCGCGCAGTGGGTCCAGGACAACACCTTCGAGTACAGCGCAGACGGCGCCGCCTACCCCGGCTCGGGCTACATCCTCGTCGACAACGGCAGGGTGGGCCCGAACAACATCATCTCGGGCAATCTCGGCCTGTCAAACTTCCTTGATCCGAACCCGGCCAAGCACCGCTACCCCGACGCTGCGGTCATCGTGATCCAGACCGGCGAACTGTACTCCTTCGCCAACGACTGGATCAGCAACAGGACCAGCTACAAGATCATTCCTGGCAACGGTCAGCGGGTCGAGAAGGTCACCCTGGCGATCGGGACCAGCGACAGCGCGCAGGCCGGGAACATCGTCGTCCAGCCGAGGGGGACGGGGTACGTCATGGATCTGTCGATCCCGACCCCCTGGATCACCAACTCGCAGCAGGTCGCGGACCCGTCGGGAACGAACGTCGCCGCAGTGGACGCCGCCGGAATCTTGGACGGTATCTTCCTCGACGCGACCCTCGCCATGCCGACGGCGCTGCATCCCTACCCGATCAACATGGTCTCGATCACCGGCGGCGGCCAGATCACATCCGTCAAGGGCCAGCGCGGGCGTGGCGTCCGCTGCCAGGGGCCGGTCTACAACGTGACGCTGACGAGCGTCTCCTTATCCGGCTGGGAGAAGGGCCTTTCGGTTGGCTCCGGCTGCCAGCAGGTGACGGCGGCCGACAACAAGATCGGCAAGTTCTCGCCGTTCGACAGCGCGGCCGCTCCTTCCCCGAACGCCACGAACAAGGTCGGCATCGACATCGAGGCCGGCAGCGACGCAGTCATCGCGCACGACAACAACCTGCTGGGCAACACCGTCGCTTCGCTGCGGAATGCCTCGACCGGCGCCAACAACCGGTTCCACGACAATCTCGGCTACAACCCGGCTGGTAGCGCCACCCTCACGCTGTCGGCCAGCCCAATGCAACTCGGCCCGCTGCCGACGATGTCGAGCTACGTCGTTTACGGAGGCTCTTCCATCTCCGTCACCGTCGGCGCAGCGAACGGTGGCGGCAACCTGATGGTCTGCCCCGGCAGTCCGTGCGGCTTCACGATCCCTGCCGGTCAACTCGCGACCATGACCTACACCGCCGCGCCGACCGTCAACCAGATCCTGCACTAGATGTCGTTGCCCAGAAGGTTGTTCAGGCTTTGCCAGGGTGTCTGTCGGCTGAGGGCGGAGTGGGTTCGGCTGGTGTTGTAGTGGTCGATCCAGGGGCTCATGGCTTGTGTCCGCTCGGCGGATGAGGCGTAGGGCTC
>NZ_JAKSYQ010000101.1:0-3550 GCF_022829665.1 Methylobacterium sp. E-041
CGTAGCGCAGGCGCGAACGGCTATGCTGCCGGCGAGTGGTCGGGGTCCACATGGCACATCCAGATCAGGCTTCAGCACCCTTCTGGAATCACCGCCATCCCGGCCACTCAACCCCTGCCGGATGTTATCGGACGGGCTCTAAGCTCGACCGGCAGCGGTGGCGGAAGGTAGCACCTTCAGCACTATCAGTCTGCCGTTACTCTTCAGCCCGCCCGGTTCGCCGCGGCGGGTTTTGCATGCCGCCAGCTGTGCAAGCTGCTGGGTCAAAACGATCAATTCGACAGGATCTGGCATCTTGAGTGATGAGACGTTCATACCAGGCGAGCCAAGCGTTCGTCCCATAAATGTCACGGGAAAGATTTGCGGCTTTGTACCGCCCATTCGCGACAATCTCGTCAATTGGTTATAAGTCCACTAGATAAATCATATTTTTTGATCACTTATGATTTGTTTATCGAATCCATAAGGTCGCACGTCTGGACCTCTCGATCACGCTGCCTGTTCTGTTTCTACGTCCATCATATTTGGGCGAGCGAGGTTTACGGGTGACGGAACATACCTCTGGTCAGGACAGCCGCCAGGGCAAGCGTGGCAGACCAGCCCTCTATGTCTTGATCGTAAGCGTCGGATTGATGCTCACTTCCTTGGCTGGGCTAATGATTTGGCAGGGAGCGAACTCCCCTCCTGACTACGCCAGCCAGAGCCAAGCCGCGTCGCGGAAGCAGATCACCGGGTCCGAAAGCGGCAGATCGGATGTCACGTCATCTGCGAACAGCAGTGGTGTGCCTGGCGGCAATCCAGCCTATCCGCAGCCAGCCGTACGCAGGGCCAACCCATGAAATCGGCCGAGACGACGACGACCGATGTAGCCGAAATCGCGGTGCTCGCGCGCGCCAAGCGCAACTTCCAAAACAATGGTTTGGGAGATCGAATGTGGGGTGCCCCCGGCGCTGCAGATGAGCCTCCGCTCAGCGAAGCTTTTTTTCTGAGCGAGGACCAACGTGCTGACTTCATCGCAGCTGCACGAGCGGAGATCGAGGCCGAGAATGGCTCTCCGTATCAAGCAGACGCAAGCGCCCCTTATATCGAAGGCGAAGCCATGAGTTTCGGTATCAGCGCGCTGTACGGGAGCCGCGACGATGCGCAGTCGGCGAAAGGCACGTTGATCGCATCCGGCATCCCCGAGGGGGCGATCCGGCTTATCGTTTGCCCTGCCATACCTCCGGTCGGCTGCAGCGAGCCTGGAGAGCCGACCCCTGCCGACGGCGTGCTTCACAGACAGCTTCGCGAAATCGGTCTACCGGCTGCGGCGTGGGGATCTTACTGCGCGAAGCTGGCCGGCGGAGGAGCGATGCTGAACCTCCACGTCGAGGAGGCGGAGGTTGAACGTGTAATGGGCATTCTAAAGGACCATGGCTCAGTCGACGTGGAGCAACGTGTCGCGACCTGGGACTTGGAAGGCTTGGGCGGTACGTCGCCGGTCTCGACCGAGGGGTGGGGTGGCTACTCGGCAACTTCGACGGGTGGCACGAAAATCACTGCCAGCCAGGACTAGCACCATGGCGCAGATACGTCCCCAATCCGAAATGTCCGACCTCTGTGCGGTACGTCGTTATGCGGTGAGCGTTATCACTCAGTCTCAAGGTGAAGCTTTGGAGATGAGAGCAATCACCCTTGCCCTTCTCGGGGGGATCATGTGGCGCGGGGTGCCAGGTTCGACCACAATGACCCAGAATGCAGACGGCAGAAACGCTATTCTCACGACCACCCTTGGAGATCGACGTCTAACTTTTATTTATGATGAATCGACCGAAACGATAAAAATGCGTGAAGATACCTTGGATGGGCCAATTATTCACAGCTTCTGTAATCGGACCTTGCTAATAGATTTCGAACGAACATTCAGCGTACTATGGAGCTGAAATAGCATCATTGTCTGAATTTAGAATCAATTGGGTGGCACATGGCAGTCTCCCAGGCATTACGGGCTGGGCGTTTGTGGCCACCTGCGACTGCGTAGCGTGTCAGGATACGTTAAACGCTCAGGCGGCGTGAGATTGTTGGGTATCGACTGTCAGCAAGGCATCAGGTAGCCAGACGTACGGAAGGCTGGCTACGGCCGGCTTAGCGAAGAGATATCCCTGGAACAGCCGGATGCCAGTCGAATACAGGGTCGTCAGTTCGGCCTCGGTCTCAATGCCTTCAGCAATCACTGCCACGTTTAGCTGGCGTGCCATCGTAACCACACCAGCAACGATGGTGTGACGTGCGAGGGAGGTTGCGATACCGCGAATTAACTCCATGTCGAGCTTGATGAAGTCGGGCTGAAAGCTTGCCAATAAATTGAGGCCGGCATACCCAGCACCGAAGTCGTCGAGCGCTGTGGCAAAGCCGTGCTTACGATACTCGGTGATGATCCGCTGGACGTGGGCAACGTCCGTCATGCGCTCGTTCTCTGTGAACTCGAACATGATCTGCCGGCGAGCGAAGCCAACGCGATGGGCGGCGTCGAGGGTCGCACGAATGCAGGCTGCAGGCTCATACACGGCGTTCGGCATAAAGTTGATTGATAGCCGCGTTTCCTGATCAGGGAACAGGGAGGCGGCAAGTTCGATCGCCTTGACGCGGCAGGCTTGGTCGAACTTGTACCGGTTGCTCTCGTCCACCATGCCGAGGATCTGCCCCGCTCCCTGCCCCTCAGTTCCCCTAACTAGAGCTTCATAGCCCCAGACGGTATTCTGGCGGAGATCAAGGATGGGGTGGAACGCCATTGTGAACTCGAAAGGCAGTGGCTTCCCGTCGTGGCACCCCTGGCATTTCATCATAGTCATCACCGCCTCTAAGCCTAGCGTGCTGAAACTAGCGACCTGTAATGAAAACTGAATAAAAATTTGAATTTCGATCAAATGATCAAATCATACGCCACGCGCCATGACGCCAATGCTCGGGAAAATATTATAATATGATGGTGTGCTTCTATTTACCCTCCCACGGGGGTATCTAAAGGAACCCGCTGCCCGAGTGCCTCTTGAAGGCGTTCGCCCGGCGGATGTAGCCGACCACCGTGCGTGGGTCTCGGTGGCCGCTCTGATCCATGATGCGGGCGAGATCGGCGCCGCGCTCGGCCGCTGTCGTGACGAACCCTGCTCGGAGGCTGTGCCCGCCACAAATGCAGCCGGATCGAACCCCGCTGCCCCGGCATACCGCTTCACGATTTCCCCGATGCTGCGATCCGTCAGTCTTCAGTCTACAGAAGCACGGGACGCTTACTCGTCGTCCCACGCCATCGTGTCCTGCCGGATCGAGGCTACCTCGGTTCCAGTGCCATCCACATCGATCACAAGGGCGATTTCGGCATCCCGGGTAGCGACCTCCTTCTCAGCAGTCCGTTTGGCTGCGGAGAGATCCTCTAGATGTCGTTGCCCAGAAGGTTGTTCAGGCTTTGCCAGGGTGTCTGTCGGCTGAGGGCGGAGTGGGTTCGGCTGGTGTTGTAGTGGTCGATCCAGGGGCTCATGGCTTGTGTCCGCTCGGCGGATGAGGCGTAGGGCTC
>NZ_JAKSYQ010000105.1:0-4188 GCF_022829665.1 Methylobacterium sp. E-041
CAACGATCGCAACCTCTACGTCCATCAGGTCACGCTCGACGGGCAAACCTATGCGGGTGATACGGCTGCCAACACGGGCGGATCCAACAGCCTCGGTGTTGCCAATCTCTACAGCAACGGTAGCGCTACCTTCCATACCAACGTGACCATAGAGCATGTATCAAGCGCCGTAATTTGGCATATATAAGATATGGTCTCCAAATTTATGGTTATTAGAACTCGTAAAAAACAAACGAAGCAAAATATAAAATCATGGATAATGTAGAATAGAGAACTTTAGATCAATTTATTTCGAGTGCAGCCGGATTGTATGAGAAGATGCAAGTAGCAGAAAATTACAAAAAGAAAGAGAACAATTTCTTTGACCCTATTGGTGATAATGTAGTGGGCTTTAAAGTATTTGAGTTTTTTTTATCTTGTTTTTTAATAATATCGATTGTATTGCAAAAATTCGCCGCCCCTGGTAGTTCTGGTTCTATATCCATAATCACCAGCCTATTGCCTGCTGTAACGCTCGTTGGGCTAATATCAGGAGTTATTGTATTTGATACTTTAAGTCTTCTACTTTATTTACTATTTGTTATTATTGGATCTATATCGCTTTTTATAAATAACGCTTTCATTGAAGGCTCTCTATCTTCTTTGATGCTCGTATGTATTCTTCAGATGTGTATTTCAACAAAAATATCATATAAATTTATAAAACATATAAATTTGCTAAAAACATTCAGAAAATCAATGATTGCATTTTCTCTCATAGGGATTGTTCAGTTTTTTATTCAGTTTGTATTAGGCTCAAATATAGCATTTTATCTAGATCTTTTTGTTGACAAGAGCTATATAGTCGCGGGATTTAATAGTGTTATTCCCTTATTTGACGGATCAAATACATTCAAAAGCAATGGGTTCTTCTTCTCAGAACCATCTATATTCAGTCAATATGTTGCAATTGCAATAATTATTGAGCTGATAAATAGGCGGAACGTCATTATTTTAGCTATCTATACTTTTGCGGTGCTATGCAGCTATTCTGGAACCGGTCTTATACTAATTGCAGTTTATGGGGGATTTTTGATGGTCTCGAACGGCCGCCTGAGTTACATCATTGCCCTAATAGTAGTTGCATCTCTACTTGTGTCTTTCAGCGATTCGCTTCAGCTAGAAGTATTCACAGGAAGAGTTAATGAATTCTCTACCCCAGGATCGAGCGGGTATTCCAGATTTATTGCACCTTTAAATATGATACTTACTTTTAGTTTCGATGGCGTAGTTTCGACCATCCTTGGAAAGGGTCCAGGAGCTATAAAAGTTTTTGAAGACTCAATGCCTGGAGGGCGTTTCGCAACCCATGACCCAACATGGGCTAAATTAATATTTGAATATGGTTTGGTAGGGTCGATTGCTTATGTATGCCTTATCATAAGATCAATGCAGGGATCCAATAAAGCATTAGCTTTGCCGATAGTTAGTACTTACTTCTTTTTAGGCGGATATTTAGCGAATGGTGCTATAATAACATTGGTTTTATTCTTGATTTCTTGGAGTAAGAACGGTCAAAAAGACAGTATATAAATTCTGCTCCCCCTGCCCCTTACCCCTGCCGGCGTAGCGGTATGACTTCACAGCGATGGAGTCGATCAGCATCTTGAGAGGGCGGCCCGCCGGCCTGGGCCAGCATCTCGAACAATCCGACCCAGCCCCCCTTGGCCTCCCAGCGTACGATGCGGTTGCGAGAAGCGTCTTCTTCGGCCTGTAGACGTCCCGCGACGCGTCCATCCAGCGGCCGCCGGATTCGAACACGTGGACGATACCACTGATCACGCGCCGGTCGTCCACGCGCTCCTTACCCGTAATTACCCACCCCTGTGACGGCTGGCGTGTAAGTACTCGGTGACGGCTGCCTTGTGCGGATAGGGCCTGGGTCTGGATACAGGTGGTGGCGCGGGATGGCGCTGTATCGGCCCTGTGTCTGGACCCATGACGAACACGGCTCACATCGTCGTCGCGGGAACGCGACGGACCTGGTCGCCCGAGCACAAGCGCGCGATCGTTGCCGAGGCGGAGGATCCGGCGACGACGGCCTCCGAAGTGGCGCGCCGGTACGGGCTTCATTCGAGTCTGCTGTTCCGCTGGCGCCGCGCTCTCCGGACAGAAGCATCGCCGCCGCCGGTGGCGTCCCGCCCGAGCTTCGTTCCGCTCGCGCTGCCGGCTCCGCAACCTCCCGTCCGCGACGAGCCGCCCCGCCCCGGCGCCATCGAGATCGAGCTGGCCGGCGGTCATCGGCTGCGGGCCGAGGCAGGCGCGGACGTGGTGCTCCTGCAGGGCGTGATCGCGGCGCTGCTGGGACGATGATCCCGGTCCCCTCCGGCTCGCGGGTCTGGCTGGCGACCGGACACACCGACATGCGCAAGGGCTTCGACAGGTTGGCCAGTCTCGTGCAGGATCACCTGGCGCGTGATCCGTTCTCGGGACAGGCCTTCGTCTTCCGCGGTCGGCAGGGGCACCTGATCAAGGTGCTGTGGTGGGACGGCCAGGGCCTGTGCCTGTTCGCCAAGCGCTTGGAGAAGGGTCGCTTCGTCTGGCCGGCGACGGCGGGCGCGGCTGCTGCGCTGACGCCGGCGCAGCTCGCCATGCTGCTGGAGGGCATCGACTGGCGTACCCCGGTGCGTACGGACCGGCCTCGCATCGCGGGCTGACGCGCGGGTGCCGGCAACGGGCTTGCGTGCCGGGCGCGACAGCTTAAGCTGTTGCTGTGGCTCTCGGCGCATCTGGCCGGGTTCCAAGGCGTGCTGCACGCCGACGGCTATGCCGGCTTCAATCGCCTCTACGAGGGCGGGCGCACCGGCGGTGCCCTGATCGCGGCGGCGTGCTGGGCCCACACCCGGCGCAAGTTCTTCGACGTGCCCGCCAAGACCGGCTCGGCCATCGCCGGGGAGGCGCTGGAGCGCATCGGCGCCCTCTACGCGGTCGAACGCGAGATCGCCGGCCAGCCGCCCGATGAGTGACAGCGACGGCGACAGGATCGATCCCAGCCGCTGGCCAATGCCTTGAGAACCTGGGCCGAGACGATCCTGCCGCAGCTCTCCGGCCCCTCGGATCTGGCCAAGGCGTTCCGCTACATGCTGACCCGCTGGCGCGCGCTGACCCGGGTGTTCGACGACGGCCGGATCGGGCTCGACAACAACCCGGCCGAGCGGGCGCTTCGCGGCGTCGCCGTTGGGCGCAAGAACGACCTGTTCGCTGGCTCGGATCGGGGCGCCGAGCGGGCGACCGCCTTCTACATCCTGATCGAGACGGCCAAGCTGAACCGCCTCGATACCGAGGCCTACCTGCGGGACGTCCTCACCCGCATCGCCGAGCATCCGGCTCGACGCCTCTGCGACCTGCTGCCGTGGAATTGGACCCCGCTTACGGGGCTCGCTCAGGCCGCCTGACCGCGAACCGCCGACCTGAGCCGCCTTTGTCAGCGGCTGAGATCCACCCCGCGTACTCCCCCGTTACTTCGTATCAGCGGCTGACCGAGCAGCCTCAGCCTCCCTGCGCTTTGCGAACCTGCGCGCGCCGACCCAGGCTTTGACGTCCTGGATCACGGTGTCGCCATGGCCATCAAAGGCCATGGCGGAGGCTGCCCGGTCGAACAGGGCATCCTCCATCATGAGGAGCATGCGGCGGCGCATACGATTGGCACGCTCGATCTCGCCCTGCTTCTCGGCCTCATACATGGTCAGGAGGAGCACATAGTAGGCGGCGCGCGCCAGGTCGTCCCGGCGGGGTGCGTTCCTGGCCTTGCGCCGGGCGGTGCTGCTCGCCTGGGCTCTTGCGTGCTTACGCTTCCGGCGGATCAGGATCTCGGGGAGGTCGTCGTCGGTCGCGTCGGCCATGGGTTGGGCTCCGGTGAGAGGAGCCATCAGGGTCGCCGGTGAGCTAGAAAGTTAGAAGCCCGTGCGATGATCATTCTGGTGTGGACGCAGGGCGCTTTGTCGACTGCGCAGGCCGATTTGGGATTGATCCTTTCCCTGTCAGCACGCCGCAGCACGACGTCGGGCCGCCGCAGCACGACGTCGGACTAGAAAAGCATCCCGTCACTGCAAAACATCCAGATCGGCGCACGGTCATCCCCTCGGTCAGCCGGCCTTCAGGAAGACGACGCGACCAAAATACAACGCCGAGCCTCCACCAAGCGCTTAC
>NZ_JAKSYQ010000108.1:0-301 GCF_022829665.1 Methylobacterium sp. E-041
GGCTCGGCTCCAACTCCGGCGAGCGGATTTTGTCGTCGACCCGGGCGATCTCCAATGCAGGACGGACGTTCCTGCTCGTAGACCAGAAGGCCTTTGCGGCGCTCGCACTCTGCGACTACGCCTCCTTGTTGAAGACCGCCCGCATCGTCCTGGAGGGCAAGGGCGCCGACCTGATCGCCGACCCGCCCGTTCGCGACGCTTACCTTGGCGGCTGACCCGAGGCGGCGCCCTTGCCCGCCAGGACGATGCGGCCGGTCTCCAACAAGTAGGCGTAGTCGCAGAGTTCGAGCGCGGCAAAGGC
>NZ_JAKSYQ010000113.1:0-776 GCF_022829665.1 Methylobacterium sp. E-041
TCTGGTTGATCCCATGCCCCTTCGAAGGGTCCTCCAGGTTCGCTTGACTATCCTGGATCGCTCGCCGGTTCCCCTCCGTCGTTGTGGCGCTGCCGTGAAGAACTTGGCCCCAGGCCCGTCCCTCCCCCCCGACGTGAAAATCGCACCATCAAACCCTGGAATCAAACATCTAGAGCGTTTTCGGTTTGCACTGAGTCGATACGGCGGGACCCAATGCCTCAAAAGCCGTTTACACTTCTGGACTCATTGTTGCATGCTGCATCGCACTCGACTTTCTGTGCGGTGCGAGGCTTGAGAGCATGCTCGAATTGATGAGGCAGATAACCGTCAGCATAGCAGAGCTTGAAGCTATGGCGGATCAGCAGGCAGCGCTCGCTGATAGTCCCACCGCACATGATGCGGCGGATGCCATACGACGGGCTGCACAGCATCATCGGCTACAGGCTGACGAACTCCGTTTGGAACTGGCATCCCTTGGCTCACACTTCGTTGCCGAGAACGTGCCGATACCGTCGGTCAGTGTTAGCTCGTTTGCTCCCTAAGACCGCGACAAGGTACCGACCGCAAATGCGCCGGCCGCGCTCAGGCGTGATGCTGTCCGACGTCAGCACCTGTGGGACAGAATGAGGGTCTTAACGAACGGAGGATGGCTGGTTCATCGTAGCCCCTGAGGAGCGAAGATGAAGCAGACATCCGGACCGGCCAAGAAGCCGGCAGAAGCGGTGATCAAGGACATCCGTCGGGCCACACGTCGGCAGTTCTCGTCCGAGGAGAAG
>NZ_JAKSYQ010000116.1:0-8932 GCF_022829665.1 Methylobacterium sp. E-041
GGCGCTGGCGGCCAAGGTCGGCGACCACGTCGAGATCGCGGTTGAGGCTGAGGACGGGACGCGGTTCAAGATCCGCTCGTCGTCCGAGCAGCTCGACGCGCTGGTGGGCGACCTCGACGGCATCCTGGATGCCGACGACGCTGACGCCGCTTAGCATCCCCGGAACGGCGTCACCCCCGAACGCTTCCCCAACGTTCCCCTGGAGAACGTCCCTCGAAGAACGAGCCCTGCCATGATCCACGCCGATACGCCGATGCCGGGAGAGGATCCCGGCGCCCTGATCGAAGATCCCGCCCGCCTCGACGAGGTCGTCCCGGCGACCGAGGAGGACATCGAGGCCGATCCGCAGCCCCAGCCCAACGTCCCGACGGAAGACGATCCCGAGGTCAAGGACACCGAGGTTCAGCCGACCTGAGAATCCTTGCGCAAACCGATCGAACGGATGCGCGCGGGTACGAGCTCGCGCGCATCCGTCGTTTCGCATCTAGAAGAGCGCGACGAGCCCGACGCCGAGGACCATCAGCACCCCGCCGAGGATGCGCCAAAGGCTCGCGGGATGGCGCTCGAACCCGACCCAGCCGAAATTGTCCAGGACGATCGAGGTGGTCACTCCCGCCGTCACCAGCAGGCCGAGGAACGGAGCCGCACCGATCTGACGCGCGACGACGAACTGCGCGAGGATGATGCATCCGCCGAGGATGCCGCCGAGCCACGCCCACCACGGCATCGCCGCGGCCTGCGCCACCGTCGGCCACGCGAGCTTGCCCGCGAGCAGGCCGACCACGAGGATGCAGGTGGCCGTGCCGGCGACGACGATCAGGCCCGCCGTCAACGATTCGTCCAAGCCCTTCGACAGCGCGCCGTTCTGCCCGGCCTGGACGGCGTTGGCGACGCCGGCGAGAAGCACGAAGCCGTAGAGATACCACATGGTCGCGATCTCGCATGATGAGATCTGTCGACATAGGGCGCCGAGCTTAGATGCGGATCGATGGGACCGGCGACATCTCGTCCTTCGTGCCTCTCGTGCACAATTCGACGGGCGGGAAACGCCGAAGATATTTCAGAAGCGCGAGCTTCATAGGCCTGCGACGCGACGCATCAACGGCACCGGCCGACGAGGATTCGCCGCTTCGAAAGGCCGCCTCGTCGTCGACGTCGCCGCCGACGCGTGCGCGGAGGCCTTCGCCGTCGCAGGTTCGGAAGCGGATCGAACGGGAACGGCGCTAATCGCGAAGTGCCGCTGCGAGCTCGGCGAAGGCGTCGGTGCTCGCGGGTTGCCAGGGGTCTTGCCGAAAGGCCGCGTAGATCCTCGGAATGACGATCATGGCCTGGTCGAGCTCTGGGTCCGAGCCGGCGTGATAGCCGCCCATCACGCGCAGGTCGCGGGTGTCCTCGTAGCGCATGATCAGGTTCTTCAGGGCGCGGACGAGGTCCCTCTGCTCCCGTGTCCAGACCAGGTCGGCAAGCCGGGAGATCGAGCCGAGCAGGCTGATCGCCGGATAGCGGCCCTGGTCGGCGATCGCCCGGTCGAGCACGATATGGCCGTCGAGCGTGCCGCGGATGCTGTCGGCCACCGGGTCGTTGTGGTCGTCGCCATCGACCAGGACCGAGAAGATGCCCGAGATCGTCCCGCCGCCCTCGATGCCCGGCCCGGCTCGTTCGAGGAGCCGCGGCAGATCGCCGAACACGCTGGGCGGATAGCCGCGCGCCACGGGGGGCTCGCCCGCCGCCAAGGCCACGTCCCGCGCGGCATGGGCGAAGCGGGTGACGGAATCCACGATCAGCAGGACCGATTGCCCGCGGTCGCGAAAGTATTCCGCGACCGCCATGGCCGTCTTCGGCGCCTGACGACGCATCATCGGGCTCTCGTCCCCGGTCGCGACGACGACGACGGATCGCGCGCGGCTCGCCTGGATCGGGCCTTCGAGAAACTCGCGCACCTCGCGTCCGCGCTCGCCGACCAGGGCGACCACGACGGTGTCGAACCCCTCGCACCGGGCAAGCATCGCGAGCAGGGTCGATTTCCCCACGCCCGATCCGGCGAAGATGCCGATGCGCTGCGCCGCGCAGAGCGCCGTGAACAGGTCGACGGCCCGTACCCCGGTCCTGAGCGGGCGCTCGACCCGCGACCGCTGCATCGCGGGCGGCGGGTCGGCGTCGAGCGGCATCGGATGCCCGCCGGCGGGCAGGTCGCCCAGCCCGTCGACGGGCTGCCCGAGGGCGTCGACGACCCGGCCCTTCCACGCCTCGCAGGGGCGAGGGTCGCGGGCGCCGACACGGTAGGCCAGCATGTCCAGGCCGACCTCCACCTTCGCGTCGAAGAGCTTGAGCAGCACGCCGTCGCGGTCGATGCGGATCACCTCGCCCTGCTGGGGCCGATCGCCCGCCGAGACCTGCATGCGATCCCCGAGCTTCAGCAGTGGAGAGCTGATGCCGATCCGGCAATGCGCGGCGCCGACCTCGCGCACCGGGCCGCCGATGCGGACCAGGGGCTGCTGCTGCCGTTCGGCCAGCGCCTGCGCCAACCTGTCGAGCGCGTTGATGGACAATTCCGTACCTCTCCGGGTCGTGTCTGGCGGTGATCGCTTCGAGCGGGCCGCGCTCGCATCCCGCGCGAGGAGGCCATCGGCGGAGCTGGGTCGAGCCTGCTCCCGGCGGGACTCCCCGGGCGGGAGGCGCGGCCGGCGCCGGCCTCAGGAGGCCGGGCCGAGGGTGCGGATCGCGTTCTGCATCGAGGATTCGGTCTCGGCGACCGCGGTGGCCGCGCTCTCGAAGTTCCGCGTGATCATGATGAGCCGGGACATCTCCATCACCGGATTGACGTTCGCGCCCTCCTGGAAGCCCTGCTGGACGGAGACGGAGGTCGCGCCGACCTGATTGAAGTCGAGGACCGCCTGTCCGGGCGTGCTGGACGAGACCGCCGCACCATTCACCCGCGTCAGGACCGCTCCGGGATCGAGGCGGAACACGCCGAGCGCGCCGATCTGGTCACGGCCCTGGGAGATCATCCCGTCGCGTCCGATCGCGATCGGGCCGTTCTCGGGGTTGACGGAGAGCGGCGATCCGCCGGGATCCAGCAGGGCGCGCCCCTCGAGGTCCTGAAGCTCGCCGGCGGCGGAGAGCTTCATCCGGCCGTCGCGCGTGTACACCGGGCCGGACGGACCTCTGACCGACAGCCAGCCGTCGCCCTGGACCGCCACGTCGAGGGGCGCGTCCGTCTTGATCAGGGGACCCGTCTTGCGCGAGACGAAGGTCGAGCCCGGCGTCGAGAAGGCGACGTCGCGCCCGCCCGCCCGCGACAGGATCGACTCGAACTTCACCTCCTCGGCCCGGTAGCCGCTCGTCGCGAGGTTCGCGACGTTGCTCGCCACCGTGTTCAGGCGCTGCTCGAGGGCGACCTGGGCGGAGAGGGTCACGTAGAGGGCGGATTGCATGTCAGAGAGCTCCGAGCCGAATGTTCTGTAGCTTGAGCAGAAGATCGGTATCCATGTCCGGGCTCGACGGATTGAAGAGCATCAGGGCCGGCGATTGCGTCGTGTCGTTCCGTACGTCCCAGATCGCCGTGAAGCGGCCGATGAAGGCGTCGAGCGCGACGGGGTCCTTCAGGCTCGCGACGTCGAGCTTGCGCCCGATCAGGGCCGCTTGCGCATCGATGTTGGACCCGGCCACCTCGGCCGGCAGCCCGAGCGCGGTGCGGACGACCTCGCCGAGCGCCTTGTCGGCGAGGATGCCGAAGATGGACTTGATCTGCGGCGCCTTGCGCTTGAAGTAGAGCGCCAGGCGCACGCCCTCGTCGTCCGCGCCGGCATCGGACTCCAGGGTCTGCTGAACGTACGCCGCGACGGTGTTCTTTCCGGCCTCGGGCCGCGCGGTGGTCTTGTCGCCGTATGTGTTGAAGTCGAACGCGGCGACGAAGTCCTTGTAGCGCGAATCCGACAGGCGGTTGGCGAAGCTGTTGGCGTCCGTGAGGCCCCCGGTAAGGGCCTTCTTCGTGAAGGCCTTGGCGTAGATCATGTCGTCGAGGCCGTATGCCTTCATCGCGAACGTGTAGAGGCGCGTGTCGGCGAGCAGATCGTCGATCGTCTTCACGTCTCCGATGCGGCTGTTGTAGTAGTCGACCTCCCGCTTGACGGAACTCTCCGATGCCGTGCGGTCCAGCGCCTTCGGCATGTTGGCGGAGATCCGCCGGTAATCCGTGAAAGTCGATGACATCGCAGGCATCCTCGGGAACCCGCGATGATTTATCGCCGCTGGCTTGCCCGAGCCTTGCCGGGCTTCGAGGGACGGCCGGGCATCGCGCGCCAGCCCGGCGCAAGCAAGCGGATCTAGAACCTGCCGCGGCAGAGGTTGCCGCAGGGAGGGATACGATCCGTGGGCGTGATCATCGGCTTCATCATCGCGGTCAGCTGCCTGCTCGGCAGCTTCTACGGGATGGGCGGCCATCTCGGTGCCATCTGGCAACCGTTCGAGTTCCTGATCATCGGCGGGGTCGCCTTCGGCGCCTTCGTGATCGCCAATCCGGCGAAGGTCGTGCGCGACTCCGGCAGGGCGCTCGTCGACGCGCTCGTCGGCAGGGTGCCGAGCCACGCCGATCACCTCGGGCTGCTCCGGCTCCTCTACGCCCTGATGCGCGAGCTGCGGGCCAAGCCGAGGAACGAGGTCGAGCAGCACCTCGAGAACCCGGCGCAGTCCGAGATCTTCAAGGCGTTCCCGTCCGTCACCCGGGATCCCGGCCTGACGACCTTCATCTGCGACTATGCCCGCCTGATCCTGATCGGCAATGCGCGCCCTCATGAGATCGAGGCGCTGATGGACGAGGAGATCGGCACCCATCGGCGCGATCGCCTGAAGGTCTACAGCTCGCTCATGACCGTCGCGGAAGGGCTCCCCGCCCTCGGCATCGTCGCGGCGGTGCTCGGGATCGTGAAGGCGATGGGCGCCCTCGACCAGTCGCCCGCCCTGCTCGGGAGCCTGATCGGGGCGGCGCTGATCGGGACCTTCACGGGGATCTTCGTCTCCTACGGCATCGTCAGCCCGCTGGCGCACAAGGTGAAGGCCACGCGCGAATCCCAGTGGCGCGCCTACATCATCGTGAAGCAGACCCTGCTCGCCTACATGAACGGCGCCCTGCCGCAGATCGCGGTCGAGCACGGCCGAAAGGCGATTTCGTCGGCCGAGCGCCCGACCATCGACGAGGTCGAGAACGCCACCACCTCCGGCGGCTCGCGTGGCGAGACGGTGCAGCGCGAGCGAGAGGCCGCTTGAGCATGGACAAGATCCTTCCCGCGAACGAGATCCGCGACCGGCTTCTCGATGCGGCCGGGCTGTCGCTCGACCGCCTGCCGATGCTGCACGTCATCCTCGACCGCATCGCGACGTACAGCGCCGACCAGCTCCGGCACTTCGCCGCCTCGCCGATCTACTTCTCGCTGAGCGACGTCACGAGCCAGCGGCTCGGCGACATCCTCGACCCCTACGAGTCGAACGCCATCGCCGGCATCTTCCACGCCCCGGAGTGGGACAGCCACGTCCTCGTCGGCTTCGATCGGGACTTCATCTTCACGATCATCGAGGTCCTTCTCGGCTCGGACGGATCCGAGCCTCCGTCGGACGAGGAGCGGAACTTCTCCAACATCGAGCTGCGCGCGGCGCAGCTGATCTTCGATCAGATCGGCAAGGCGATGCAGGCCTCCTTCGCCCTCGTCGCGAGCACGCCGTTCGCGCTCGAGCGCATCGAGACGCGCATGGACTTCGCCGTCATCGGCCGGCGCAACAACCAGGCCGTCGTCGCCCGGTTCCTGTTGCAGGCGCTCAATCGCGGCGGCGAGATGTTCATCATCATCCCGCAGACCGTGCTCAACCCGATGCGCCAGAGCCTGGCGCGCGTGCGCGTCGGCGAAGCCTCCGCGCGGGATTCGCGCTGGACGAAGCAGATGGTCGGCGAGGTCCAGAAGACCTCCGTGTCGCTCCGCGCCATCCTGGAGGAGAAGTACCTGAGCCTCGGCGAGATCGCCGATCTCAAGGTCGGCCAGATCCTCAACCTGCAGGCGACGCCCCGCAGCCTCGTCAAGCTCGAGGGCAACGAGCAGGGCCTGTTCTGGTGCGACGTCGGGCAGGCGGATGGCTCCGTCGTGCTCCGCATCGACAGCTTCATCGATCAGGAACAGGAGTTTGTCGATGATGTTCTCGCTCGTTGAGGGCGCCCTGTTCGTCGCCCTCGTCGTGACGACGGCCTGCCTCCTGCCGATGTACCTCCGGCTCAAGCGCCTGGACCAGTACAACGCGCAGTACGGCGAGATGATCGGCGCGACCTCGCACACGCTGACGCAGGCGGCCAACGCCGTGCAGGGCTTCTCCGTGGATGGGCGGTCGATCCTCGAACGCCTCTCCCGCGAGATCGACCTCGCCGACGCGGCTCTCCGACGCCTCAGGGCGGAGCGGCTGGCCGCCACGGCCGCGCCGCCACTTGCCGGCCCCGGCGACGCCGCCGCCTGAGGGCGGCGACGCGCTCCGATCCCCCTTGCCATCAGGAGTCCATCATGACCGACACCACGACGTCCGCCGCCGAGCCGGCCGGGGGCCACAACGAGGCGCTCTTCTCCAAGATCGACATGGGGTCCCGCGAGGGACGAACCCGTGAGGAGCTGCTCGGCCATGGCCGCAACCTCGACTCGATCCTGCGCGTCCCCGTGATGATCCAGGTGGTCCTGGGCACGGCGACGATGGCGGTATCCAGCCTGATGAAGCTCGGTCGCGGCGCCATCGTGCCCCTCGACCACCGCGTCGGCGAGCCGGTCGACGTCGTCGTCAACGGCCGCGTCATCGCCCGCGGCGAGGTCGTCGTCGTCGAGGACGACAATTCCCGCTTCGGCGTCTCCCTGACGGAGATCATGGGGCCCCTGGCCACCGAACCCAACGCCTGACGGGGAGCTGAGGAGATGGCCGTCACCGCTGTGGGCAATGCCGTTCCGAGGCCGATGAGGGCCGTCGAGGAGGTCGCCGCGCTCCTCATCTCGATGAGCAAGGCCTCGGCGAGCCGCCTGGTCAAGTACTTCGACACGCGTGAGCTCAAGCAGATCACGCGCGCCGCCGCGCAGCTCGGCCCGATCTCGCGGCCGCAGATCGAGGCGCTCGTCGAGCGGTTCGCGGACGCGCTCTCGGACGGCGCCGGCTTGATCGGCACCGCCAGGGAGGTCGAGAAGCTGCTCGAAGGGATCCTCCCGGCCGATCAGGTCGCCGACATCATGGCGGACGTCCTGAGCCACACCAACCAGTCGATCTTGGAGCGCATCTCCAACGGCTCCGAGCTCGCGCTCGCGGCCTACCTGATGCGGGAGCATCCGCAGACGGCGGCCCTGATCCTGTCGAAGGTCAGGCCCGCCTGCGCCGCGAAGGTGATGACGCAGCTCCCGGCGGAGTTCAGCAATTCGGTCATGCGCCGCATGCTGACCTTCAAGCCGATCGTCGACGACACGATGCTCATCATCGAGAAGACGATCCACGAGGACTTCATGATCAACGTGTCGCGCAACGCCGGAACCGACACGCATGCGCGCATGGCCGACATCATCAACAAGATGGAGCGCAACCGCATGGAGGAAGTGCTCGACAATCTCGCGAAGTCGCGCCCGAAATCCGCCGAGATCCTGAAGGGGCTGCTCTTCACCTTCGACGACATCGTCCACATGACGCCCCGCGCGCGCACCACCCTGTTCGACCAGATCACCAACGATCGCCTGATCCTGGCGCTCAAGGGCACCGACAAGCCCCTGCGCGACGTCGTGCTGGGAGCCCTCGCCTCCCGCGTCCGCCGCCTGGTGGAGCACGAGCTCGACGGTGGCGAGCCCGCCTCGCAGAAGGAAGTGCTCGAAGCGCGTCGCGCGATCACCGATCAGGCGCTCGAGATGGCGGCCAGGGGCGAGATCGAGCTGAACGCCGCCGAGGCGGACAGCACCTACATCAGCTAGCCACCCACGGGCGCACGATCCGCGTCCCGCGGGATCGGCCCTCCGCTGCCGCGCGATCGCATCCTCGTCGCGCGCGGCGTCCACCTTGCCGGAACCGTGGTCCAGGACGCCCGATCCTCATGTCCGACGACAAGGAGAGCAAGACCGAAGCCCCGAGCGAGAAGAAGGTCCACGATGCGATCGAGGAAGGAAACATCCCGTTCTCGCGGGAAGCGACGATCTTCGCATCGATCCTCGGCCTGCTCGTCGTCCTCGTCTTCTCGGCGCGCGAACGGACGTGCGTGTTCGTCGAGCGTCTCGCGCTCCTGATCGAGCAGCCGCGCAGCTTCTCCCTCGATAATGCGCAGGATGCGAGCCGCCTCATCCACGCCGTCGCCCTGGAGATGGGGGCGGAGCTCCTGCCGGCGCTGCTCGTCTTCCTGATCGCGCGCCTCGCCAGCTCGGCCTTCCAGAACATGCCGCGCGTCGTCGGCAGTCGCATCCAGCCGAAATGGTCGCGCGTCTCGCCGGCGGCCGGGTGGAAGCGGATCTTCGGCGTTCAAGGCTTCATCGAGTTCGCGAAGTCCGTCTTCAAGTTCCTGACGATCGGCGCGATGTCGGCGCTGGTCCTGCACGCCGATCGACAGAGAATCGTGGATGCCATGTTCGTTGACCCCGCCGGGCTGCCGGAACTTCTGCTGACGCTCTCGATCCGGCTGGTCTCCGCGGTGAGCGTGGCCACCATCCTTCTCGTCGCCGGCGACCTGGTCTGGAGCCGCGTGCGCTGGCGACGGGACCTCATGATTGTCCGACGTCAGCACCTGTGGGACAGATTGAGGGTCTTCACGAACGGAGGATGGCTGGTTCATCGTAGCCCCTGAGGAGCGAAGATGAAGCAGACATCCGGACCGGCCAAGAAGCCGGCAGAAGCGGTGATCAAGGACATCCGTCGGGCCACACGTCGGCAGTTCTCGTCCGAGGAGAAG
>NZ_JAKSYQ010000119.1:0-1012 GCF_022829665.1 Methylobacterium sp. E-041
TTCACCAGAAGAGCTCGACCATGGACCGTCATGCGGGCATGCTGATGGGTGTTCATCCGGGGCGCTCGGTCAGGGTTGGTTGGCTTCGCAACCCCAGCCTCTCACCCCCGCCCCGGGTGAACAACCTTCATAGCTTCGACAGCTAGGCATCCCCGTCATCGGGTTGTGCCAGCTCAACCGCGAAGTAGAAAAACGCCCCGACAAGCGCCCATTGCTCTCCGACCTGCGGGACAGCGGCTCGATCGAGCAGGATGCCGACGTGGTGCTCGGGCTGTTCCGGGAGGCCTACTATCTGGAGCACAAGGTCGGTCGGACCGATGAGGAGGACATCCGCCTCTCGGCTTGCCAGAACGAGCTTGAAATCGAGATCTTGAAGCAGCGCTCCGGCCCGACGATCCGGGTTGTGTGCTTCTGCGACATCGCCTGCAACGTTTTGGCGGAGGCTGCCCGATGAGTAGCTTTCCCAGCCTGCCGCTGTTCACCGACGCCTACATCGCCGACACGGCGCACCTCACGATGGAGGAGCACGGTGCCTACCTCCGCTTGCTGATGTTCGCATGGCGGTCGAAGGGCTGCCGGTTGGCGAACGACGACGTGTTCCTGGCCCGCACGCTCGGAATTAGCACCCCGAAATGGCTCAAGATCAAGCCGACGGTCATGGCGTTCTGGACCCTCTCAGGAGGCTTCTGGTCACAACGCCGTCTCTCAAAAGAGCACGCGTTCGTGACAGAGAAGGTGAAGAAGCGGCGTGCGGCCGGCAAGCTTGGCGGCCGACCTAAGTCATTGCCAGATAACGATATGGGGAAAGCAAAAGGTTCTAAAACGGGAAAGCAAAACGGAACCGACCCGAAAGCACCTACACCTACACCTACTTATACCAACCGGCATTGATCATAACCGATAGGCCCACTGGCGCAGTCCGATGGACATGATGAGCCAGGGTTGGGCGACGAAGCGTTTCCAGGCCTCACAACACCGATCGAGGATGTCGTCGTAGGAGGTGAAGATCCGG
>NZ_JAKSYQ010000123.1:0-1820 GCF_022829665.1 Methylobacterium sp. E-041
CTGGAAGGTCACCGGGCGTCCCTGCGGGCTGCGCGGCACCGTGAGCGGCCCGGCGACCGAATAGTGCGTGCCGCAATGATTCACGGCGTGGACCTTGGCGGCGTCGACGAAGCGGCCGCTCGCCTTGTCGCCGACGAACGCCTCGTCCTCCCAGCTGTCCCACAGGGCGTGGACGAGGTCGGTGAACTCCCGCGCCCGGGCATAGCGCGCGCCGTGCGCCGAGGCGCCCCGCCAACAGCGGCTTCGAAGCCGTCCGCCATCTGACGCATCCCAGCTTTACGCTGCTCCTCGGCTGCAAGACGTGCCTGCGCCGTATCTGCCTCCAACTGGCGGGTGCGGATCAGATTGTCCTTGAACACCTGCACCGCGGCCGCCATCGCACCGATCTCGTCTCGGCGGCTCCGATAAGGCACCTGGGACTCTGTATCGCCGCTGGCGATGCCCGTCATTGCCTTTGTCATGGCTTGGATCGGCCGCGACACGCGCAGCAGGCCGAAAGCGGCAGCAGCTATCGCAGTGGCAAGAGCTAGCACAACGGCAACGTAGGCGGCGGTCGTCGCAGCACCAATCTCGGCGGTTGCAGCGTCCGCATCGCGGCGGGCGCCAACTTCGTTCAAAGTCACATCGCGCTGGAGGGCTGCACGCGCATCGTTGTACAAGCTAACCGCCTCTGGCGCACTCATTAGGGTGAGCGCTGCGGCCTGCCGACCAGCTTCCATCAGGCGGCGCATCTCTGCATCGGTGCGCTCAAAACGGCTCCAAACCATCGCGAAGGCATCGTAGAGTGTGCGTTCCTCGGGTGATGAGACCATCGATTCGTAGACGCGGCGAGCCACGGCAAGCTTATCGTGCATGGCTGCCAGTTGGGCCTCATTTTCGGCAAGGCGAGCGGGCGTATCGGACAGGCTGAGTAGCCGCAGCTGCTTGATCCGCACCTCCGACGTGGCTGCGCGGATATCGTTGACGGCGATGACGGAGGGCAACCAATTGGTTGTCACCTGCACGACGTTGTGGCGGATGCCACCAAGCTTCAAGATGGAGAGGGTGCCCTGTGCCGCGCAGATCAATGCGAGAAGGCCGAAGGCGACGGATAGCGCGGCCTTGAGGGAGAGGTTCGGGCGCATGTGGCAGAGCTCTGATCGTGAAGGGCTAGTCGGACCAATGCCACGCTACCGCACACCTGAAGGCAGGGCACGGATGTGCAACAATCTCGTGCGAGAGCGCGGGATGTATGAACAGGGAAGCCTATCTAAGAGGCTGTCCTTACTGTCTAAATTGCGTTATAAATGCTTAATTAAAACTTAATTCAACAAAAAATTGACCGGCAATACAAACTTATCAAAAGATCAAACGCTGAAAGGGTCCTCAAGGCACGCAAGGCCAAACTTATAAATTGATTGAATCGCGGGTTACTCGCTGGCCGTAGCTGCGAAAACGCCCAGGTCCCGCAGGGCGCCAGGTAATAAGTCGTTACTTATCGAGCAGGGCTCGTAGCGCCCGCCACTGCTCCCAGCCGGGCGGCCGACCCGCCGCACGACCTCACGCTCGAATGAGACGAAGGCCTGAATACCGCCCTCGGCATCCCGCAACGGCCGGCAGTCGATCTCGGCCCGTTACTTGGCTCCGTTGCCGCGGTAGTTGGTGACGTAGCCGTGAAACCGCCCGCATGAGGATAGAGTGCGGTGGAAGGCGTCAAGCGACTCCCGGCGCGTCTTCTTGCCTTTCATGATTCGCGGACGCTGCCCGCGGATCCCAACTGGGTCACGGCTGACTAGTCGCCCTAACGCGGGACTACCTTATAGGATGAGCGGGCTCGGAGG
>NZ_JAKSYQ010000140.1:0-31110 GCF_022829665.1 Methylobacterium sp. E-041
CGTCTCCAACCTGAAAGCGAATGCCCGAATGACCCCCATCCATGCGCCGAAGCTCGCGACCAGCGGCGACCGATCGATCGGAAGCCGCATCGCGGCGTATCGGACCGCTCAAGGTCTGAGCCAGACCGCGCTCGGGCAGGCTCTCGGGGTCACGTTCCAGCAGATCCAGAAATACGAGAAGGGACGCAACCGTGTCGGTGCCGCGCGGCTTCAGGCGATCGCGGATTTCCTGGGCGTCCCGGTCTCGACCTTCTTCGACGCTCCGGCAGAGATCGGCGATGGCCGCGAGTCGATTCAGCAGCTGTTGCAGGATTCCGAGGTGATGGACCTGATCAGGACGTTTGCCGGCATCTCCGACAAGGCGACGCGCCAAGGTGTCCTTGCCATCGTCAAATCCGCCGCAACCCTCGACGCCGAATTCACGAAGAGGGTTGATTCAGCGATCGTCGATTGAATGCGCGACCGATGGCGCCGCGCGCGAGGTCAGTCATCGACCGGGGCTGCCTGTGATGCCCTGAAGAGAAAGAGCGGGCTCGGGAGCGACTGAGCGTATCGCGACATTATTGGTAAAATTGTTTTTTCGAGCGTCGAAAAGATAATTTGACGTCGTGATACCGATTTAATGCCGTATGCGCCGAGTGCATGGCGAAGTGTTGCGATGGACAGATGAGTGCGTCCGGGGGCGGAATTATAAAAGAAGAACTGGCCTTCGCTCGCATTATGTTGCGTTGCAAAATGCACATGTCGCAACGCACAAATTCTGTGGTTCAATCTCTCGGTCGGTCGGCTCTGCAAGCGACCCAACCGGAGATCCGTCATGCGCTTCACCCACGCCCTCGCCCTCATCGCGTTCGCCTCGGCATCCGTCTCCGCCGGCGCGGCGATGGCCGACGAGTCCTTGAACCTCACCCCGCCGCTCTACCGCGAGCAGGCCCGGACGTCTCAGCAGACGCGTTCCGTCAGCGATATGACCACGACGCCTCAGCCCGTGGCCGCCACGAAGGCGGTCGCGCCGCGCCGCGTCGTCGAGGTGGTCGCCGAGGCCGTGCCCGCTCGCTGAGTCCGCGCTCCCGTGGCGTCACGATCTGCGTTCGGCGGCCCGCCCGCCGGCGCAGCCGATACGGCCGCCGGCGGATCGCGATCGCGGATCGGTGAGCCGAGGCGCGCCGCCGATGACCGTGACGCGCATCGCGACATCCCCGAACGCCGCACGGACGGCGTCTCGATTTCGACCTGAACCACCCTGTCGTGCGCAGCCTGTCTCCTCGTGACGGAGGCCGCACGATGAGCGAGACCGAATCATCGAGCCTTGGGCGATCGGATCTTCTGCAGCGGCAGTCGGATCGACGACGAAATTGCCGATCGTCGCGCCGACCGTCAGCTCGCGCACCGAGGCCACGCCGGAAGCGAACCCACCACACGACGTCGGCTCGGGCGTCGACCGGGCGGGAGGTCGTCGATCCGCATCGCCTACGGTACCGAGGACGACATCGAGACGGTGCCCGGCCAGCCGCGCTATCCCCGATGCATCATCGCGGACGAACGCACGGCCCTCGCATGGTCACCCGAGAGGTGGCGCGCGCGTGCATCATCATCCCGAGCGGGCGGCATCACGGATCTTCGCCTCGCTGAGCGATGTCGCGGATTTCTCGTCACCACCGATCCCGCGACCATCAGGGCGGCGGAGGCAGGGTTTTTGAGATTCCGAGGCGTCGGCACCCGGAAGGGTGCGACCAACCGGCAAGGCGCGAACGCACGACGGACCGAAGCGGGCGACCTGGGTCGGTGCCGCGTCCTCGGGAGCCGCCAACACCCCGGATGCGGTAGGCGAGGCGATCCCGACGCGGGATGCCGGGGCGAAATGTCCGTGCCGAGCACCGGACCGAAGCCGGTGGCACTTTGGAGCTTATCCAGCCTGCCGGAGTTGCCCTGGGCATTCCGCTTCCGACAGACGGCCTTCGGGCGCGTCGTCGCCCCCCGCAACAGGTTCGGAGACCATGATGGCACCGCCTGGAGAATTCGACATGAGCCGACGAGACGTGGTCGCCAGCGCGACCGCCGCCGCGGCCCTTTCCCCCCTTCCCGCGGGCGCCCGCGCCGACGCTGCGTCCGGCGACCGCCCTGTCCTGGCGCAGGTGTGGTTCACGATCAACGGCCAGCGGCGCGAGCTCGAGCTCGACACCCGCACCAGCCTGCTCGATGCGGCGCGCGAGCATCTGCACCTGACCGGCTCGAAGAAGGGCTGCGACCACGGCCAGTGCGGCGCCTGCACGATGATCGTCGACGGGCGGCGCATCAACGCCTGCCTGACGCTCGCCGTGATGCACCAGGGCGCCGAGATCACCACCATCGAGGGGCTGGGCCAGCCCGACGACCTGCACCCGATGCAGGCCGCCTTCGTCCGCCACGACGGCTACCAGTGCGGCTACTGCACGCCCGGCCAGATCTGCTCGGGCGTGGCCGTGCTCGACGAGATCCGGGCCGGCATCCCCAGCCACGTCACCGCCGACCTCACCGCGCCGACCCGGGTCACCGAGGCCGAGATCCGCGAGCGCATGAGCGGCAACCTGTGCCGCTGCGGCGCCTATTCCAACATCGTCGAGGCGATGAGCGAGGTCGCCGGCCTCGAGACCGGCCGGAGGCCCGCATGAAGTCGTTCACCTACGAGCGCCCGAGCACGCCGGCCGAGGCCACCGCCGCCGTGGCGCGCACGCCCAACGCCAAGTTCATCGCCGGCGGCACCAACCTGCTCGACTTGATGAAGCTGCAGATCGAGACCCCGACCCACCTCGTCGACGTCAACGGGCTCGGGCTCGACCGGATCGAGGCCACGCCGGAGGGCGGCCTGCGCATCGGCGCGCTGGTGCGCAACACCGACCTCGCCGCCGACGCCCGTGTCCGGAAGGATTACGGCGTGCTGTCGCGCGCGCTGCTGGCCGGCGCCTCGGGGCAGCTGCGCAACAAGGCGACCACCGCCGGCAACCTGCTGCAGCGCACCCGCTGCCCGTACTTCTACGACACCGCGCAGGCCTGCAACAAGCGCCGGCCGGGCTCCGGCTGCTCGGCGCTCGACGGGGTCAGCCGGCAGCTGGCGGTGATCGGCGGAAGCGACGCCTGCATCGCCACCCATCCCGGCGACATGGCGGTGGCGATGCGCGTGCTCGACGCCACCGTCGAGACCGTCGACGGCGAGGGCGCATCGCGAAAGATCCCGGTGGCGGAGTTCCACCGCCTGCCCGGCGACGCGCCCGAGCGCGACACCACGCTCGCGGCCGGCGCGCTGATCACGGCGGTGACGCTGCCGAAGCCGGTGGCGGGCACGCACCTCTACCGCAAGGTCCGCGACCGGGCGTCGTACGCCTACGCGCTGGTCTCGGTGGCGGCGATCCTGGGCAGGGACGGGGCCGGCCGCGTCGCCTTCGGCGGGGTGGCGCCGAAACCCTGGCGGGTGGAGGCGGCCGAGGCCGACCTGCCTAAGGGCGCCAAGGCGGTGACCGAGCAGGTCTTCGCCGGCGCCGCGCCGACCCACGCGAACGCCTACAAGCTGACGCTCGCCGAGCGGACCCTGTCCGCGGCGCTCAACCAAGCGAGGGCCTAAAGCCATGAAGTTCGACCAGCCCGCCGGCCAAAACCCGATCGACCAGCTCAAGGTCGTCGGAAAGCCGACCGACCGCATCGATGGCAAGTACAAGACCACCGGCACCGCGCCCTACGCCTACGAGCGCCACGACGTCGTGCCGAACCAGGCCTACGGCTACGTGCTCGGGTCCAGCATCGCCAAGGGCCGCATCCGCGCCATCGACACGGCGGCCGCCAAGGCGGCGCCCGGGGTCGTGGGCGTCGTGACGACCCTGGAGCATCCCCGGCTGGAGCGGGGCATGATGAACGCCGCCTACCTGTTCGGCGGCGACGAGATCCAGCACTACCACCAGGCCGTCGCGGTCGTCGTCGCCGAGACGTTCGAGCAGGCCCGCGCCGCGGCGTTTCTCGTGACGGTCGACTACGCGCCCGAGGCCGGCAAGTTCGATCTCGCGGCCGAGGCGAAGGGCGCGCCGCCCGTGCCCGGCGACAGCAGCGAGGGCAGCGGCGGCGACGGCGAGGAACGCGTCGGCGATTTCGAGGGAGCGTTCGCGCAGGCGCCGGTGACGCTCGACGAGCACTACACCACCGCCGACGAGAGCCACGCGATGATGGAGCCGCACGCGACCATCGCCGCCTGGGACGGCGACAAGGTCACGCTCTGGACCTCGAACCAGATGATCGGCTGGGGCCATGGCAGCCTCGCCAAGATCCTCGGCGTGCCGAAGGAGAACGTCCGCCTCGATTCACCCTTCGTCGGCGGCGGCTTCGGCGGCAAGCTGTTCGTGCGGGCCGACGCGGTGCTCGCAGCCCTCGCCGCCAAGGCGTTCCAGCGCCCGGTGAAGGTGGCGCTGACCCGCCCGCTCATCGCCAACAACACCACGCATCGCCCGGCCACGATCCAGCGCGTGCGCATCGGCGCGACCAAGGACGGCACGATCACCGCCATCGCCCACGAGAGCACGTCGGGCAACCTGCCCGACGGCGATCCCGAGACGGCGGTGAGCCAGACCAAGCTGCTCTACGCCGGTGCCAATCGGCTCACCGCGATGAAGCTCGCTCATCTCGACCTGCCAGAGGGCAACGCCATGCGGGCGCCGGGCGAGGCGCCCGGCCTGATGGTCCTGGAGGTCGCCATGGACGAGATGGCGGAGAAGCTCGGGATCGACCCTGTGGAATTCCGCATCCGCAACGACACCCAGGTCGACCCGCAGGACCCGAAGCGCCCGTTCTCCCACCGCGACCTCGTCGGCTGCCTCAAGCTGGGGGCCGAAACCTTCGGCTGGTCCAAGCGCAATGCACGGCCGGGCCAGGTGCGGGACGGGCAGTGGCTTGTCGGCGTCGGCATGGCCGCGGCGTTCCGCAACAACATGGTCCTGAAGTCGGGCGCGCGGGTCAGGCTGGACGGAGCCGGCACCGTCACGGTCGAGACCGACATGACCGACATCGGTACCGGCAGCTACACCATCATCGCGCAGACCGCCGCCGAGATGATGGGCGTGACCCTCGACAAGGTGGCGGTCAGGCTCGGCGATTCCGCCTTCCCGGTCTCGTCGGGATCGGGCGGCCAGTTCGGCGGAAACTCGTCGACGGCCGGCGTCTACGCGGCGTGCGTCAAGCTTCGCGAGGCGGTGGCGCAGCGTCTCGGCATCAACTCCGACGACGCGGTCTTCGCCGACGGGCAGGTGCGGGCCGGCAACCGTGCGGTTCCGCTCGGCGAGGCCGCGAGCCGGGGCGAGCTGACGGCCGAGGATACCATCGAGTTCGGCGACCTCTCCAAGAAGCAGCAGCAATCGACCTTCGGCGCCCATTTCGTCGAGGTCGGGGTCGATGCCGACACGGCGGAGATCCGGGTCCGGCGCATGCTCGCGGTGTGCGCGGCGGGGCGCATCCTCAACCCGAAATCGGCCCGCAGCCAGGTCATCGGCGGCATGACGATGGGCACTGGCTCGGCGCTGATGGAGGAACTGGCGGTCGACACCAAGCGCGGATTCTTCGCCAACCACGACCTCGCCGGCTACGAGGTGCCGGTGCACGCCGACATCCCGCATCAGCAGGTGATCTTCCTGGACGAGGTCGATCCGATGTCCTCGCCGATGAAGGCCAAGGGCGTCGGCGAGCTCGGGATCTGCGGCGTGGGCGCCGCGGTGGCGAATGCCGTCTACAACGCCACCGGCATCCGCGTGCGGGACTATCCGCTCACCCTGGACAAGTTCCTCGACCGCATGCCCGAGGCGGCCTGACGCACGATCGCGCCATGCTCGACACTGGATACGCCCCGGCGGCCTCCGCCGGGGTTCGGGAAATCGGTCGCATCCATGCCGGTGCGCCGCCGCGCTAGCTCGACGGCATGGATCGCAGCTTTCCCATGACCCGTGCCGCCGGGCTCGACCGCCTGTCGGCCTTCCTCGCGGACGCCGCCGTCGACTATGCCGGTGCCCGCAACACCGACCGCGGACCGGACGCGCGGCCGACCACGTCGGCGCTCTCGCCCTACCTTCGGCGCCGCCTGATCACGGAAGCCGAGGTGGTGGCCGCCGCCCAGGCCGCGTTCGGCGACGGCGGCGCCGAGAAGTTCGTCTCCGAGGTCTTCTGGCGGACCTACTTCAAGGGCCATCTCGAGACCCACCCGACCGCCTGGACCGACGCCCTCGCGCTGGCCACGGCGGATCGGGCGCGGCTCGCCGCGGAGCCCGGCCTGCGCCGGACCTACGAGGCCGCGATCGCGTGCCGGACCGGCATCGACGGTTTCGACGACTGGGCGCGGGACCTCGTCGAGACCGGCTGGCTGCACAATCACGCCCGGATGTGGTTCGCCTCGATCTGGATCTTCACCCTGCGCCTGCCCTGGGCGCTGGGTGCGGATTTCTTCATGCGCCATCTCGTCGACGGCGATCCGGCGAGCAACACGCTGTCCTGGCGCTGGGTGGCGGGGCTGCACACCCGGGGCAAGCACTACGTCGCGCGCGCCGAGAACATCCGGCGCTACACCGAGAACCGCTTCGATCCCGAAGGGCTCGACGAGTACCCGGACGCCCTCGACGAGGCGATGCCACCGCGCGAGGTCCCTCTGCCGGCTGCCGCCATGCCGCCGACCGGCGACGTCGCGCTGCTGCTGCATCTCGACGACCTGCACCCGGAGAGCCTTCCGCTCGGGGAGGCGCGCATCGTGCGGATCGGTGGCATGCTCGCTCATGCCGAGGGGGCGTCCGAGCGCGTCCGGTCGGCGGATCACGCCGCGATGCAGGATGCGCTGGACCGGGCGGCCGCTCATTTCGGCTGCGAGGCGGGACCGGCCGACGCCGGCTGGTCGGCCGGGCTACCCGTCGTCACGGCCTGGGCGCCCGTCGGCCCGTCGGCGGCGATGCTGCCCGAGGCGGTCGTGCGCGTGCGGCGCCCCTGGGACGAGGCGGCGTGGCCGCTCTCCAACCGCGGATATTCCCGGCTGCGCTCCGCGATCCCGCGCCTGACCGCAGCGTGACGGTCCGGCGCGCTCATGCAGGGCCGGCCTGACTGGTGCCGCGACGACCCGACCTGCGCCGAAGCCGGCATTTCCCCGCATCGGCACTGGCCCGGACCCCGGCTTTCAGCGTAGCCGGAACGCCATGTTCCATCTGATCTTTAGCCTGCCCTGCCTGTACGTCGTGACCCGGGTGCTCTGGCCGCTGCCGGGCCCGCCTGCCGCGAAGGCCGGGATCGCCGTGCTGCTGCTCGTCGCCTCCCAGTATCACCTGTGGTGCCGCCTCTCCTCCGGCTCGGTGTTCGCGCCCGAGTTTCCGCGGTGGCTGGTGGTTCTGTTCAACTGGGCCTTCGGCGCCATCCTGCTGCTGGCGGTGATGCAGCTCGCGCTCGACGTGATCGCGCTGGTCTCGCTGCCCCTGGGCGGCTGGGCGATTCCGGCCGGATGGCGCTACGCGGCCGCGACGGCGGCGATGCTCCTGTCGGCGCTCGGCGTCCAGCAGGCCGTGCGCGTGCCGGCGCTCAAGGGCGTCGACATCGCGATCGAGAACCTGCCGGACGCCTTCGAGGGCTACACGATCCTGCAGCTGACCGACCTGCACATCAGCCGGCTCTTCCCGGCATCCTGGACCCGGGAGGTCGTCGCGCGGTCCAACCGGCTCGGCGTGGACCTCATCGTCATCACCGGCGACCTGATCGATGGCGCCCCGGCTTCGCGGCGCGCCGACGTCGAGCCCCTGGACCGGCTCGGTGCACCGGACGGCGTCTGGTTCGTGCCCGGCAACCACGAATACTTCTTCGACTACCCCGCTTGGATGCGGCGGTACTCGGAACTCGGCCTCACGGCGCTCGCGAACCGGCATACGGTGCTGAGGCGGGGCGACGCCGCCCTGGTGCTCGCCGGCGTGACCGATCGGTCTGCGCCGCATACGGGACACCCCGGTCCGGACCTCGACGCCGCGCTCGCAGGGGCACCGCGGGACGCACCCGTCCTCCTGCTCGATCATCAGCCGAAGGGGGCGCGGGCGGCGGCCGCGCATGGCGTCGCGCTGCAGCTGTCGGGACATACCCATGGCGGGACGATGCGCGGGTTCGACCGCCTGTTCGCCCGCGCCAACGACGGTTTCGTCTCGGGCCGCTACCGGGTCGGCGGCATGACGCTCTACGTCAACAACGGCACGGCGTTGTGGCCGGGCTTCGCCCTCAGGCTCGGCCGACCTTCCGAGCTGACGCGCATCACGCTGCGCCGCGCCGACGCGTCCATCGATCCCGCTCGGCCCCTGGCGCCGGGATAGGCGAACGTCGGATCACCCCCATCGACGATCATCCTCGGGATGCACCCAGCAGCCGGCTTGGATCGTCGCCCGATCACGCGGCCGATCTATCGGCCGGCCGTCGGGTCCTCGCGAAGCGCTCGTCTGGATAGAGTGGAGATTACTCACGACCTACCGAACGCCCCGAGACTCGGCGATGTCGAACCCGGATCGAACCACAGTCGTCGTTCCCGGACGCTCGGAGGGGCTCCACCGTTCGCTCAGCATTTACTACGGAACCGGGATTATGCAACCGATGGTTGCAGATCGGGTTGCATCGAAAACCTGGAGGTTTTCATGTCCGCATCCCCCCTTTCCGTGCTCGGCTCGTCCACCCGCTCGCTCGAATGGCTCGCCGGCCCCGGCGCGTTGCTGTCCTCGACCGCCCTGTCGACGGGCCAGCTCGGAAGCCTCGGCCCGATCGCCTCGTTGATCGAGGGCGCGGTCGACGGCGGCTCGACGGAGACCGGAGCCTCGCTGCTTCCCGACGCGATCGAGGCCACCGCCAACCAGGTCGTCCTCCAGACGCACGCCCAGATCGAGGAGGTCGGCCACGAGGTCGCTCCGGCGAACGGACCGCTCCACGGCCTGACCAACCTCGGCGAGACCCTCGGGCTCGGCCATCTCGGGGAGACCGGAAACCTTCTGACCGATCTCGGCGGCGTCGCCGCGAACCCGACCGGCACCGAGGCGGTCGGTCCGCTGCTGACCGATGCCGGCGGCGTCGCCGCCGCCGCCGGAACGCTGGCGGAGATGGTCGGCGCGGTGCCGGCATCCGGCAACGGCCTCGTCGGCAGCGGCAGCATCCTCGGCCCCGCGACCAACATCCTGAACCAGGCCGTCCTCGACGTGCACGCCACGCTCGAGACCGTCGGCCACCAGATCCCGGTTCTCAATGGGCCGATCCACGCCGTCACCGGCCTCGGCGAAACCCTCGGGCTCGGCCATCTCGACACCGCGGGCAACCTGCTGACCGACGTCACCACCCTGCCCGGTTCCCTCCTCGGCGGCGGCGGCCTCCAATCCGCGACGCCGGTCCTCGGCGATCTCGGCCACGTTCTCGGGTCGGTCGATACGCTGGTCGGCTCGCTGACCGGTGCGGCGAGCGCCGGCGGCCTGCTGTCCGGGGACGGGCTGCTCGCGCCGGTAACGAACCTCGCCAACGGCGCGGTCCTCAACATTCACGCGACGCTGGAGAACATCGGCCACGAGATCCCGCTCCTGAACGATGCGCTGCACGGCCTGACCAACCTCGGCGAGACGATCGGCCTCGGCCATCTCGGCGAGAGCGGAAACCTCGTGACCGACGTCGTGGCCCTGCCCGGCAATCTCCTCGGCGGCGAGGGTCTGGCGGCGCTGTCGCCGATCCTCGGCGATGTCGGCGCGGTGACGAACGCGGCCGGAGGTCTTCTCGGAGGCGTCACCGGTCTCGTGGGCGGACTGGGCGGACTGGGCGGCCTGACCGGCGGCGGCACGAGCGCCACGGGCACGCTCCTCGGCGCCGGCGCTCCGCTGCAGCCGGTGGGCGACCTCGCCAACGGGGTCATCGACGGCATCCATGCCGGCCTCGAGCAGATCGGCCACGACGTGCCGATCCTCAACGACACGCTGCATTCGGTGATCGGGCTCGGAAATACCGTCGGGCTGGGCGAGCTCGGCGACACCAGCAACCTCCTGACGGACACGGTCAACCTGCCGGGCGCGATCCTGAGCGGAAACGCACCGGCGGCGATCGGGCAGATCGTCGGCGATGTCGGGCACGTGGTCGACGCCGCGGGCGGTGTCGTCGGCTCCGCCACCGGGATCCTCGGCGGCCTCGATGGTCTCGGTGCCGGAGGGATCGCGACCGGCACGCCCGTCGACGGGCTCCTGACTCCCGTCACGTCGGTCGTCGGCGGGCTGACCGGCGCCGCCGGCACGGGCACCACGGGTGCGCTCCTCGGCGCCGGCGCTCCGCTGCAGCCGGTGGGCGACCTCGCCAACGGGGTCATCGACGGCATCCATGCCGGCCTCGAGCAGATCGGCCACGACGTGCCGGTCCTGAACGATCCCATCCATTCGGTGATCGGGCTCGGCAACACCGTCGGGCTGGGCGAGCTGGGCGACACCAGCAACTTGCTGACGGACGTCGCCAACCTGCCGGGTGCCGTTCTGACCGGCAGCGGACCGGCGGCGGTCGGGCAGGTCGCGGGCGATCTCGGGCACGTCGCGGACGCCGCGAGCGGCGTCCTCGGCTCCGTGACGGGGGCCCTCGGCGGTGTCGGCGGGGCCGGCGCGGGCACGCCGCTCGACGGCGTTCTCTCGCCGGTGACCGGCATCCTGGGCAGCGCCGGCGGCGCATCCAATCCCGTCGGCGGCCTCCTCGGCGGTCTCACCAGCGGTGCGGCGGACGATGCCGGGACCCATCCCCTGATCGACGTGGCGGCCGGCCCGGCGACGCCGACGCCGGCGGCGAATCTCGCGGTGCTGACCCCGAGCGCGGACCCGGCCCACACCGTCCAGGCGAGCGCGATCGCGGTGCCGGCCGATCAGCCCGGCCTGCTCCATGCCGGCCTGCTCTCGGGCGACGGCATCGTCTTCCCGCAGGCCGGCGGCGGGGGCGGAGACGCGCTCGTCGGCCACCTCCTCGACGTCGCCCCCGCGGCGACCGCATCGGCGGATGCGGGAGCCTCGCACGGGCTGCCCCTCGATCTCGGGATCGCGGCGATCGATCTCGGCGGCCACGTCGACGCCGCGCATGTCGACCCGACGCCGCACACCGCGACGACCGGGATCCACCTCCTCGGCCTCTGACCCGTCCGAGCCCTCGCCGCCCAACGCGGCGGGGGCTTCCTCTTCCGCCGACTTGCCCTGCCGAATCGTCTCTGCCTGATCCTGCAAGCCGGGGAACCGTCTCGTGATCGACGAACGTGTGCTGCGTATCGCCAAGCGCCGGGAGTTCTGGGCTGCCGCCAGAGCCGGGCGCGCCTCGCTGGCGACCGTGATGATCGTCAGCGGCCTCATCAACCTGCTGATGCTGACCGCGCCGATCTTCATGCTGCAGGTCTACGACCGGGTGCTGCCGAGCCGCAGCATCGCGACCTTGGTCGGGCTGGCCGGCATCGCGCTGATGCTGTTCCTGATCCAGAGCGTGCTGGAGGTGTTCCGCGCCCGGATCCTGTCGCGGTTCGGGCGCCTCGTCGACGAGCGCCTCGGCGCGCGGATCTTCCGGACCCTGCTGGTCCGTGGGTCGGAGACGCCGCGGGGCGACGACGGCCCGCAGGCGCTGCGCGACCTCGACACGGTGCGCGGCTTCCTGTCGAGCATGGCGTTCACCGCTTTCTTCGACCTGCCGTGGGTGCCGCTCTATATCGCGGTCTGCTTCCTGTTCCATCCCTGGCTCGGCACCGCGATCGCCGGCGGCGCGGTAGTCCTGTGCCTGCTGACGATCCTGACCGACTGGGCCTCGGCCGGCCCAACCCGCGAGGGCGTCCGGGTGGCCGGCGAGCGACGCGCCTTCACCGACATGGCGCACCGCACGGCGCCGCTGCTCTCGGCGCTCGGCATGCGCGCGCGGATCGCGACCCTGTGGCAGGCCCGGGCGCGCCGGAACCTCGATGTGGCGACCGACGGCAACGACCTCGCCATCGGCTTCGGCGCGACGGCGCGCCTGATGCGCACCGTGCTGCAATCGGGCATCCTCGGCCTCGGCGCCTACCTCGTGGTGCGCGAGGAAGCGACCGCCGGCGTGATGCTGGCCGCGACCATCCTCTCGGCCCGGGCGCTGGCGCCGGTCGATCTCGCCATCGCGAACTGGAAGTCGTTCTCGGCGTCGCGCCAGGCCTGGACCCGCATCGTCGCCTTCCTGCCGCCGCGGGAGCCGGCCGCCCTCACGCCGCTGCCGGCGCCGCGGGAGAGCGTGCGCGTCACCGCCCTGTCGATCGCCGTGCCGGGCACCGACACGCTGGTGCTGCACGACGTCAACGTGGCGCTCGCCCCCGGATGCGCGCTCGGCGTGATCGGCCCGAGCGGATCGGGCAAGTCCACCTTCGCCCGCGCCCTCGTCGGCCTGGCGCGGCCGAGCCGCGGCGTGATCCGCCTCGACGGCGCCGCCATCGACCAGTGGGACCCCGACGCCCTCGGCCGTTCGATCGGCTACCTGCCGCAGGACATCGAGATGTTCGACGGCACCATCGCCGAGAACATCACCCGGTTCGATCCCGAGCCGGACCCGGAGGCGCTGCTCTCCGCCGCGAAGGCGGCCGGCGTCCACGAGGTCGTGCTGCGCCTGCCCGGCGGCTACGATGCCCGCGTCGGCGCCGGCGGCCTCGGCCTCTCGGGCGGCCAGCGCCAGCGGATCGCCCTGGCGCGCGCGCTCTACGGCGATCCGTTCCTCGTCGTCCTCGACGAGCCGAACTCCAACCTCGACGTCGAGGGCGACCGCGCCCTGTCGGCCGCCGTCCAGGCGGTACGCGCCCGCGGCGGCATCGCCGTGGTGATCGCCCACCGCCCGAGCGCGCTGACCGCGGTCGACCGCATCCTCGTCCTCGGCGACGGCCGCGTGCAGCTGCACGGGCCCCGCGACGACGTCCTGGCGCAGCTGAGTGCGCTCACCCGGCAGACACCGACGAGGGTCGCATGACGAAGGCTGACACGCCGAACCGGCCCGAGCCGGATCCGACGCGCGACACCCGGCGCTCCCTGGGCCGGCACATCGCCGGCGTCGCCACGATCATCGCGGTCGCGACCGGCGCCGGCGCCTGGACCGCGGCGACGGAGCTGTCCGGCGCGATCATCGCCACGGGCTCGCTCGTGGTGGAGAGCAACATCAAGAAGGTGCAGCACCCGACCGGCGGCGTGGTCGCCGAGCTGCCGATCGAGGAAGGCGCGCGCGTCCAGGCCGGCGACCTGCTGATCCGCCTCGACGCCACGACGGCGCGAGCCACCTACGACAGCGTCACCAAGAGCCTGTGGGAGATCGCCGCCCGCAACGCACGCCTGGAAGCCGAGCGCGACGGCCGCGACGAGGTCGCGTTCCCCAAGGGCCTCGCCGAAGCCGGACCCGAGGTCGCCCGCATCGTCGAGGGCGAGCGCAAGCTGTTCCACTTCCGCCGCGACGCCCGCGAGGGGCAGAAGGCGCAGCTGCGCGAGCGGATCGGGCAGCTCAAGGAGGAGATCAAGGGGCTCGTCGAGCAGTCGGTCGCCAAGGAGCAGGAGACCGCGATCATCGGGCGCGAGTACGAGGGCGTCGAAGGACTCTGGAAGAAGAACCTCATCCAGCTGACGCGCCTGACCAGCCTCGAGCGCGACATCTCCCGGCTGAAGGGCGAGCGCGGCGTGCTGGTTGCCAACATCGCGCAGACCAAGGGCAAGGTCTCCGAGACCGAGCTTCAGATCATCCAGCTCGAGCAGAACCTGCGCAGCGACGTCGCCAAGGAGCTGGCGGAGAACCGCGCCAAGGCCGCGACCCTGACCGAGCAGAAGATCACCGCCCTCGACCAATTGCAGCGCATCGACATCCGCTCGCCGCAGACCGGCTACGTGCACGAACTGTCGGTCCACACCCGCGGCGGCGTGATCGCGCCGGGCGAGCCGATCATGCTGATCGTTCCGACGGCCGATTCCCTGGTAGTTGAGGTGCGCGTCGCCCCCCAGGACATCGACCGGCTCCAGACCGGCCAGGCCGCGGGCCTGCGCTTCCCGAGCTTCGACCAGCGCACCACGCCGGAGCTGAACGGACGCGTGACCCGGATCGCCGCCGACGTGAGCGAGGACAAGCGTACCGGCAGCTTCTACTATCTCGTGCGCCTCGGGGTGACGAAGGACGAACTCGGCCGGCTGGACGGCGCCAAGCTGATGCCCGGCATGCCGGTGGAAGCGTTCATCCGCACCGCAGACCGCACCGTGCTCTCCTACCTGACCAAGCCCCTCGTCGATCAGGCACGCCGCGCGTTCCGCGAGAAGTAGGCGACCGATTCCCCCGTCGCGGACGGCAGGCTCGCCGATGCGGCCTGCCGCCGCCCGGTCGATCACGCCTGGGTCGCGGTGCCGACCCGGTCGAGGTCCGCCAGCGCGTCGTCCGGCAGGTGGAGCGCGGCGGCGGCGAGGTTCTCGCGCAGGTGCGCCAGCGACGCGGTCCCCGGGATCAGCAGGATGTTGGGCGACCGGCGCAGCAGCCAAGCGAGCGCTACCTGCAGCGGCGTGGCATCGAGCCGTTCGGCCACCGCGGACAGGCCCGCGGATTGCAGCGGGCTGAAACCGCCGAGCGGGAAGAACGGCACGTAGGCGATGCCGTCCCGTGCCAGCGCGTCGACGAGCGCGTCGTCGCCGCGATGGGCGAGGTTGTAGTGGTTCTGCACGCACGCGATCTCGCAGATCCGGCGTCCCTCGGCGACCTGGGTCGGCGTCACGTTGGACAGGCCGATGTGCTGGATCAGCCCTTGCTGCTGGAGCTCGGCGAGCGCCGTCAACGGCGCCTCGATCGACCCTTCGGCCGGCCCGTGCCCGTCGCCGAGCATGGCCCGGAAGTTCACCACCGCCAGCCGGTCGAGCCCGAGATGGCGCAGGTTGTCGTGGACGGCCGCCGCGAGGTCGGCGTCGGACGCGGCCGGGTTCCACGACGCATCGGAACCGCGCCGCGCGCCCACCTTGGTGACGATCGTGAGGTCGTGCGGATACGGGCCGAGCGCGTCCCGGATCAGCTGGTTGGTGACGTGGGGTCCGTAGAAGTCGCTGGTGTCGAGGTGGTCGACGCCGCTCGCGACCGCCTCGCGCAGCACGGCGAGCGCCGCGTCGCGATCCTTGGGCGGTCCGAAGACGCCCGGCCCGGCGAGTTGCATCGCGCCGTACCCGAGGCGCTTCACGGAACGGTGGCCGATCCGAAACGTGCCGGCCTGATCGATGAGGGACATGGTGCTTCTCCTGTGACCCGACCTAACTGGACGTTGCGACCGTGCGCGAGAATGGGGCACAATCCGCACAAGCTGTGCGGATGGGCGAACGATGAAGGCCGATCTCGGAGATCTCGACGCGTTCCTCGTCGTCGCGCGCGGGCAGGGTTTTCGCGAGGGCGCACGCATGAGCGGCGCCAGCGCGTCGAGCTTGAGCGAGGCGGTTCGGCGGCTCGAGGACAGGCTCGGCGTCCGTCTCCTCAACCGCACGACCCGCAGCGTGGTGCCGACGGAAGCCGGGGAACGGCTGCTGGAGCGGCTCGGCCCGGCCTTCGCAGAGGTCGAGGCGGCGCTCGACGTGGTGAACGGCTTCCGCGACCGGCCGGCCGGGACGCTTCGGCTCAACGTGCCGGTCAGCGCCGCGCGCCTCGTGCTGCCCGCGATCGTTCCGGGCTTCCTCGCCGCCTATCCCGAGATCCGTCTCGAGGTTCTGGCCGAGGACGGCTTCGTCGACGTGCTCGCCGCCGGATGCGACGCGGGCATCCGCTACGACGAGCGCCTGGAGCAGGACATGATCGCGGTTCCGATCGGGCCGCGCGTGCAACGCTTCGCGACCGCTGCGGCGCCGGCCTACCTCGCGCGTCACGGCCGGCCCGAGCATCCGCGCGACCTCCTCGGCCATGCCTGCCTGCGCGGCCGCTTCCCGAGCGGGGTCGAGATGGCCTGGGAGTTCGAGCGCGACGGCGAGACCGTGAAGGTCGATCCGGCAGGGCCGCTGCTCGTGCGCGTCGGGGCCGCGACCGACCTCGCCGTCGAGGCGGCGATCGCGGGGACCGGCGTCATCACCCTGTTCGAGGACTGGTTGAGGCCGCACTTGGCCAGCGGGGCATTGGAACCGGTCCTCGAAGCGTGGTGGCCGCGCTTCTCGGGGCCCTACCTGTACTACCCGGGCCGGCGACTCGTGCCGGCCCCGCTGCGCGCCTTCGTCGACTTCATCCGGCACCCGAAGACCGCTTGATCGCGGGCGCGGCCGCGCGGCGAGCGGAAGGGGCGCACGGCGCGCCGGCACGACGCGAGCGCACCCCGCCGAGCACCCGAGGCCCGCCGCCGATCGAGCCTGGGGACCGCCTGTCCCGCTGGAGCGTGGCCGCTTGCGTGCGAGCCGGGCGGCTGCGTATACCAGATACAAGCCGCGCCCTCGTCCGGCGCAAAAACAAGAACCGAACGCTCAGGGATGAAACCATGCCGCGCAGAATATTGATCCTGGGGGCATCATACGGCTCGCTGCTTTCGACGAAGCTGCTGATGGCCGGGCATGATGTGACCTTGGTCTGCCGTCGGAAAACCGCGGACCTGATCAACAGCCAGGGCACCGAAGTCCGCATCAAGCTGCGCGACGAGGCCACGCACCGGTCGTTTCATTCCCGTGACCTGCCGGGCAAGGTCGACGCGATGCCGCCCGAGGACGTCGACGTCTCGCGCTACGATCTCGTCGGCCTGGCGATGCAGGAGCCGCAGTACAACAACCACACGATCCGCGTGCTGATGATCAAGATCGCCGCGGCCAAGCTGCCGTGCCTGTCGATCATGAACATGCCGCCGCTGCCGTATCTCGATCGGATCCCGGCGCTCGCGAAGATGGACCTGCGCGAGGCCTACACGAATGCCGGCGTCTGGGACCGCTTCGAGCCGGGCCTGATGTCGTTGTGCTCGCCCGATCCGCAGGCGTTCCGCCCGCCCGACGAGGGCGCCAACGTCCTGCATGTCGGGTTGCCGACGAACTTCAAGGCGGCGACCTTCGCCGATCCCGCGCACAACGCGCTGCTCCGCGAGCTCGAGGCGGACATCGACGCGGTGCGCGTCGAGGGCCAGGACGTTCCGGTCAAGCTCAAGGTGTTCGACTCGCTGTTCGTGCCCCTGGCGAAGTGGTCGATGCTGCTCACCGGCAACTACCGCTGCATCACGCCCCAGGCGCCGCGCTCGATCCGCGACGCGGTGCACGGCGACCTCCCCCTGTCCCGCACGATCTACGAGCACGTTGACGCGGTGGCCCGACGGCTCGGTGCCGACCCGAGCGATCAGGTCCCGTTCGAGAAGTACGCCAAGGCGGCCGAGGGCCTGCTGAAGCCTTCGTCGGCCGCCCGGGCGGTCGAGAGCGGCGCGCCCTACATCGAGCGTGTCGACCTGCTGCTGAAGCTGATCTCGCACCAGCTCGACATGCCCGATGCCGAGATCGACCGAACGGTCGAGATCGTGGACCGGAAGCTCGACGAGCGCATCATCCCGGGCTGAGCGGCCCGGTCCGGCCCGTCTCACCGAAGCGCGGCCGGACCTCGCTCGCCCGTCGGGATCATGTACTCCTCGACGGGATCCGACGGCTTGTGGAGCCCCCCTGCGACGCCGAGCCCGGACGCGGCTCGGGGCGCGTGCTTCAGGCTTGGCCCGTTGCCGGAGCGTCCGGGCGCGATCAGGATCGCAGCACGGGGTCCGCCGGTCGGATCAATCGGATCACGGGAGCGGCGCGGACCATGTCGGAGGGATCGCCGACCCCGTTCATCCTGAGCCGCCTCGACCTCAAGACGCTGCGGCTGTTCGCGGCGATCTGCGAGGAGGGCACGCTCAACGGCGCGGCGCGCCGGGCCGCGATCGCCCCCTCCGCCGTGAGCAAGCGGCTCGCCGAGCTGGAGCGCGCGCTCTGCTGCGAGCTGCTCATCCGCGAGCCACGGGGCATGCGGCCGACGCCCGCCGGGGAGACGCTGCTGCACCACACCCGCCGGATGCTGGGGTCCGCCGAGCAGATCGCGCTGGAGCTCGCGGAGCACGCCAGCGGGCTCCGCGGCTTCGTCCGCGTGCTCGCGAACCTCTCGGCGATCGTGCAGTTCCTGCCCGAGGACCTGCAGGCGTTCCTGGCGGCGCAGGCCCGCATCGGGATCGACCTGGAGGAGCGGCCGAGCGGCGGCGTGGTGGCCGGCGTGGAGGAAGGAGCAGCGGATCTCGGCATCTGCGCCGGCAGCACCGATCCGCGCTCCCTCGTCGCCCACCCCTATCGGAGCGACCGCCTCGTGCTCGTCGTGCCCGCCGGCCACCCGCTCGCGGGCCGCGACGCGCTCGCGTTCGCCGACACCCTCGACCACGACCATGTCGGCATGCACCGCGAGAGCTCGATCTACGGCACGCTCCGCGACGAGGCCCGACGCCTCGGGCGGCCGCTGCGCCTGCGCGTCCACGTGCCGAGCTTCGACGCGATCTGCCGCATGGCGCAGGCCGGGATGGGGCTCGGCGTGGTGCCCGAGCGGGTGCACGCCCTGCTCGGCCCGCAGATGAACGTCGTCGCCGTGCCGCTCACCGACCCGTGGGCGCGGCGGACGCTCAGCCTCGTCGTCCGCCCGGGCGCGCAATCGCCGGCGGCGGCCGTCCTGTTCGATCACCTGCGCCGGGCAGGCGGGGATTGAGAAGGGCGCCTGCGTTCGCCTTCGGAGAACGCGGGGTGATGCATCGCGTTTGGACAGCGTGCACCCGATCCAATACCGATCGACCCAAAGACAATGGAGGGAACGGCCATGCCAGGCACCGGCGAAGCATCGCCCAAGGGTCCGCTCGACGGGATCCGGGTCCTCGAGCTCGGCCAGCTGATCGCGGCACCGTTCGCCACCAAGATCCTGGCCGAGTTCGGCGCCGAGGTGATCAAGGTCGAGTCGCCGGGGGACGGCGATCCCCTGCGCAAGTGGCGCAAGCTGCACGAGGGAACCTCGCTCTGGTGGTACCTGCAATCTCGCAACAAGAAGTCGATCGCGATCAACCTGAAGGCGCCCGATGGGCTCGCGGTGGTCAAGGACCTCGTGCGGAGCGCCGACGTGGTGGTCGAGAACTTCCGGCCCGGCGGTCTGGAGAAGCTCGGCCTCGGGTGGGACGTGCTCTCGGAGCTGAACCCCAAGCTCGTGATGGTGCGCATCTCCGGCTACGGCCAGACCGGGCCTTATCGCGACCGGCCGGGCTTCGGCGCGATCGGCGAGTCGATGGGCGGCATCCGCTTCACCACCGGCAGCCCGGACAGCCCGCCCGCCCGCGTCGGCGTCAGCATCGGCGACACCCTGGCCTCGCTCCACGGGGTGATCGGCGCGCTGATGGCGCTGCTCCACGTCAAGACCGCCGGCGGCCAGGGCCAGGTCATCGACGTCTCCCTCGTGGAGAGCGTGTTCAACGTGATGGAGAGCTTGGTCCCGGAATACGACCTGCTCGGCGAGGTCCGCACCCGCACCGGCGGGGCGCTGCCCGGCATAACGCCCTCGAACACCTACCCGACGAAGGACGACGGCTTCGTCGTCATCGCCGGCAACTCGGACCCGATCTACCGCCGCCTGATGACCGTCGTCGGCCGGCCCGACCTCGCCGACGACCCGGCGCTGCGCAGCAACGACGGCCGCTCGCGGGTGGCGGGCATGATCGACGGCGTGATCGCGGACTGGACCCGGGCGCACACCGTGGACGAAGCGCTCGCAGCGCTCGCGGCGGCCGACGTGCCGGCGGGACGGATCTACTCGGTGGCCGACATCGTCGCCGACCCGCACTACCGCGCCCGCGACATGATCCTCGACGCGGAGCTGCCAGGCGGCACCCGGGTGAAGATGCCCGGCATCGTGCCCAAGCTGTCCGGCACCCCCGGGGCGGTGCGCTGGCAGGGACCGGCGCTCGGCGCCCACACCGATTCCGTGCTCGCCGACCTCGGCCGCGACGCCGAGACCATCGAGCGCCTGCGCCGCGAGGGAGCCGTGCAATGACCGAAACCGCCATGCTGATCCAGGAGGTCGCCACCCGCGACGGGTTCCAGATCGAGCCGCGCTACGTCGAGACCGCCGAGAAGATCCGGCTGATCGACGCGCTCTCGGCCGCTGGCTTCTCGCGGATCGAGGTCTCGTCCTTCGTCTCGCCGAAGGCCGTGCCGGCACTTCGCGACGCGGCCGAGGTCTTCGCCGGGATCGCCCGGCGGCCCGGCACCGTCTACGTCGCCCTGGTGCCCAACCCGAAAGGCGCCGAGCGGGCGCTCGCGGCCGGCGTCGGCGAGGTCAACCTCGTCGCCTCGGTGAGCGAGACCCACAACCGCGCCAACATGGGCATGAGCCCGGAGGCCTCGATCGAGGGGTTCGGCCGGATCATGGAGACACTGAAGGGTACACCCGTGTCGACGAACGCCACGGTGGCCACCGCCTTCGGCTGCCCGTTCGAGGGCGACCAGCCGGCCGACAAGGTGATGGCACAGGTCGAGCGATACCTCGCGCTCGGCATCGCCGGCGTGACGCTCGCCGACACCACCGGCATGGCCAACCCGCGCCAGGTGGAGCGCCTGGTCGCCCGCGCGCTGGCGATCGTGCCGGCCGAGCGGCTGACCCTGCACTTCCACAACACCCGCGGGCTCGGGCTCGCCAACGTGCTCGCGGCCTACGGCGCCGGCGCGCGCCGGTTCGATGCGGCGCTCGGGGGCTTGGGCGGCTGCCCGTTCGCGCCGGGCGCCACGGGCAACATCTGCACCGAGGACCTCGTCAGCATGGCCCACGAGATGGGGATCGAGACAGGCCTCGACCTCGAGGCCCTGCTCGGCCTCTCCCGCGACCTGCCGCGCCTCGTCGGCCACGACGTGCCGGGCCAGGTCGCCAAGGCCGGGCGCCCCTGCGATCTGCACCCGGTCCCGCAAGCGGCATGAGCCGCCCCGTCCCTCATTCGGCGTAAGCCGTCCCGTCGATCGGGCGGCCTGAGCCGCCGACCGAACCGATCCGCGTCGGAAGCCTCTCGGAGAAGGCGGCTCCGCCGTGCTCGCGCGCATCCTGCCCGACGGTCGTCCGCGACCGGCCGGCAGGGGCGCCCGCCGCCCCGTTCCAGGAGGAAACCATGACCGCCGCCACGACCGGCCCGCTCGCGGGTCTCGACGTCATCACGGAGAGCAGCGTGGTCCGCAAGGCCGCTTGGCGGCTGATGCCGCTGATCATGGTCTGCTACATGTTCGCGTTCTTCGACCGGATCAACATCAGCTTCGCCAAGTTCCAGCTCCAGAGCGACCTCGGCTTCAGCAACGTCGCCTACGGGCTCGGGGCGAGCATGTTCGTCGTCGGCTACGTGATCTTCGAGGTCCCCTCGAACCTGTTGCTGTACAAGGTCGGCGCGCGGCGCTGGATCGCCCGGATCATGATCTCCTGGGGCATCGCCACCGCCCTGATGGTCTTCATCAGCACCGAGTGGCACTTCTACCTGCTGCGCTTCATCATCGGCGCGATGGAGGCCGGCTTCGCACCGGGCATCCTGTATTACTTGACGCTGTGGTTCCCGGCCTCGTTCCGCGGCCGCGTGACCTCGTTCATGTTCGTCGCCTCGGCCTTCTCCGGCATCTTCGGGGCGCCGGTGGCGGGGCTGATCCTCGGCGGCCTCAACGGCACGGCGGGGCTCGCCGGCTGGCAATGGCTGTTCCTGGCCGGCGGCCTGCCCTGCCTGGTGCTGGGCGTGCTGGTGTTCCTGCGTCTCGACGATCGGATCGCCGACGCGCGCTGGCTGACGCAGCCGGAGAAGGACCTGCTCGCCTCGAAGATCGCCCACCACAACCGCGACATCGGCGACCACTCGCTCTGGGGCGCGATCAGGCAGCCGGGCTTCCTTCTCATCGCCCTGGTCTACTTCCTGCTGCAGGTCGGCTCGTACGGCCTGAACTTCTGGGGGCCGGACCTGATCAAGACCGCCACCGGCGGCACCGCGGCCTCGGTCGGCTTCCTCACCGCGATCCCCTACATCTGCGGCGCGATCAGCATGGTCGTGATCGGGCGCCTGTCCGACGCCTCCGGCGACCGGCCGAAATTCGTCGCCGGCCTCGCGGTGGCGGCGGCCATCGGCTTCTTCGCCGCCGGGCTGTTCGACAAGCAGATCGTGCCGCTGATGATCGCCCTGGCGCTGGTCGGCGCCGGCATCGTCGCCTCGATCCCGACCTTCTGGACGCTGCCGGCCAAGCTCGTCACCGGCGTCGGGGCCGCCGGCGTCATCGCGCTCATCAACACGCTCGGCCAGTTCGGCGGCATCGTCAGCCCCGTGGCGGTCGGCTGGGTGAAGGACCTGACCGGCTCGACGACGCCCGCCCTCTACGGCATCGGCATCCTCTGCCTGGTCGCGGCCGGCCTGCTGATCTTCGCATCGCCCGCCAGCCTGCGCCGCAACGACCGCAATCCCTGATCCGGCCGGTCCTCGGCGGTCCCACACCCGCCGAGATCTCGCCCTGCGAGGAAGCCCGGGCGATCACGCCGATGTCGAGCCGCATCGGGTCGCGCAGCGTCACGTGCGGCGCTCAGGCGATGCGCAGGTTGCGGATCGGCCGCTCGGGTGCCAGCGCCAGGGCAGCCTTGGCGATGCCGCGGGCATCGAGGCCGTAGTGCCGGTAGAGATCGGCGACGGTGCCGGTCTGGCCGAAGCGCTCGACGCCGAGCGCCCGGGTGCGGTGACCCTGCACGGCACCGAGCCAGCCGAGCGTCGCCGGGTGGCCGTCGATCACCGTGACGAGCCCGCAATGCGGCGGCAGGCCGGCGAGCAGGGCCTCGACGTGGCTCCGCGCCGTCCGGTCGCCGCCCTCGCGGGCGCGCTGCGCCGCCGTCCAGCCGGCATGGAGCCGATCGGCGGAGGTGACGGCGAGCAGGCCGATGTCGCGCCGGTCCTCGGCCATCAGGCCCACCGCCTCGATCGCCTCGGGCGCGACGGCGCCGGTATAGGCGACCACGATCTCCGCGTTCGGGCCGGGCTCGCGCAGCCAATAGCCGCCGGCGACGATTGCGTCGGACAGGGCCGGCGTCATCGTGCGCTGCGGCTGCGCGATGCTGCGGGTCGAGAGCCGGAAGTAGACCGAGCCGCCCTCCGGCCCCTCGAGCTGCACATGGTCGAGGGCGTGCGCCATCAGCACCGACAGCTCGTCGACGAAGGCCGGCTCGAAGCTCGACAACCCGTCCTGCGCCATCCCGATCAGCGGCGTGCCGATCGACTGGTGGGCGCCCCCTTCCGGCGCCAAGGTCACGCCCGACGGCGTCGCCGCGAGAATGAAGCGGGCATCCTGGTAGCAGGCGTAGTTCAGGGCATCCAGGCCGCGGCTGATGAACGGATCGTAGAGCGTGCCGATCGGGATCAGCCGCTCGCCGAACAGCTTGTGCGACAGGCCCAGGCCCGAGAGCAGCAGGAACAGGTTCATCTCGGCGATGCCGAGCTCGATGTGCTGGCCCTTGGCCGAGAAGTCCCAGGTGAAGGTCGAGGGGATGCGCTCCGCCTTGAACAGGTCGCGCAGTTCCTCCCGGGCGAACAGGCCGCGCCGGTTCACCCAGCCGCCGAGGTTCGTCGAGACGGTGACGTCGGGCGAGGTGGTGACGATGCGCTCCGCGATCGGCGCGTCGGATCGCGCCAGCTCGTTGAGGATCAGCCCGAATCCCGCTTGCGTCGACTGCGTCGGCTGGCGCGGGCATGGGAAGCCCGACGGCACCGGCAGGCGCGGCGCCGTGCGCATCCGCGGCCCCTCGGCGAAGAACGGCGCCGCGTCGATGAAGCGGCGCAGCTCGGCGTCCGGCAGCGCCAGCCCCTCGAACGGCTCCCATTCGCGCCCCTCGCGCACGCCCATGCTCTCGCGGAGCAGCGCGGTCTGGGCCGGGGTGAGCAGCCCGGAATGGTTGTCCTTGTGGCCGGCGAGCGGCAGCCCGAAGCCCTTGACCGTGTAGGCGATGAACACGGTCGGGCGATCGTTGTCGGCCGCCTCGAAGGCCCGGATCAGGTTGGTGAGGTCATGCCCGCCGAGGTTGCCCATCAGCGCGGCCAGGGCGGCGTCCGAACGGCGGTCGATCAGCGCCAGCGCGTCAGCGTCGTCGGCGAGGTCCGCTTCGAGGCGGCGGCGCCAAGCCGCGCCGCCCTGGAAGGTCAGGGCCGCGTAGAGCTGGTTCGGCGCGGTGTCGATCCAGGCGCGCAGCCGCGCCCCGCCCGGCTCGCGGAAGGCCGCGTCCATCAGAGACCCGTATTTCAGGACGACGACGTCCCAGCCGAACGAGCGGAAGATCTCCTCGAAGCGCGTGTACAGACCCTCGCGGATCACCGCGTCGAGGCTCTGGCGGTTGTAGTCGATGATCCACCAGGTCCGGCGCAGGCCGTGCTTCCAGCCCTCCATCAGGGCTTCGAAGATGTTGCCCTCGTCCATCTCGGCATCGCCGACCAGCGCCACCATCCGGCCTTCCGGCCGGTCGAGGCCCCAGCCGTGGGCGCGGACGTAGTCGCGCACCAGCGACCCGAACAGCGTCTGCGCGACGCCGAGGCCGACGGAGCCGGTCGAGAAGTCGACGTCGTCGGTGTCCTTGGTCCGCGACGGATAGGATTGCGCGCCGCCGAAGCCGCGGAAGGTCTCCAGCTTCGCGCGGGTCTGGTTGCCGGCGAGATACTGGATCGCGTGGAAGATCGGGCTGGCATGGGGTTTGACCGCGACGCGGTCCTCCGGACGCAGCACCGCGAAGTAGAGCGCCGTCAGGATCGTCGCGAGGGAGGCCGACGAGGCCTGGTGGCCGCCGACCTTCATGCCGTCCGGATTCGGGCGGAGGTGATTGGCGTTGTGGATCATCCAGGTGGAGAGCCACAGGGCCTTGCGCTCCAGTTCGGTCAGGCAGGGCAGGCGCGGGTCGCTGTGCATCGGTTCGGCCTCTCGGAGATGGCCTGAGGATGCCACCACGAACGCGGCAGGAATTGCCAATCTCGGCGTGCCGAGCGCAAATCTCGGCAGGATCCGCTAATCCAGCGGGGTTTTGAGGTGAGTTCATGCAGGATCGACGAATCGATGCGATCGACCAGAAGATCCTGTCCGAGCTGCAGCGCGACGGGCGGGTGACGATCCAGGATCTCGCCGGCCGCGTCGGCCTTTCGGCCTCCCCGTGCCTGCGCCGCATCCGGATGCTGGAGGAGGCCGGCATCCTCAAGGGCTACGTGGCGCTGGTCGATCAGGCCAAGGTCGGCCTGCCGATCAGCGTGTTCGCCTCGGTGAAGCTCGAGCGCCAGCGCGAGGAGGAACTCGACCGCTTCGCCGAGGCCGTGGCGCGCTGGCCGGAGGTGGTGGAGTGCTACCTGATGACCGGGCGGCACGACTACTTGGTGCGCGTCGTCGTCCCGGATCTCGCCGCCTACGAGCGCTTCCTGAAGGACAAGCTCACCCGCCTCGACGGGGTCGGATCCATCGAGTCGAGCTTCGCCCTGGGCCAGGTGAAGTACACCAACGTGCTTCCGGTCTGACCGCGCGCGGCCGGCGTGGAAGCGAAGGGCTCGGTCGCCGGACCGTCGTCCATCGGACCGGCTTCCCCATGGACCGACCGGGCGGCCTTGCGCCGGGGCGGTTCGGAAGGCCTGTTGCGACCGCCATGGTCCGACAGAACGTCATTACCAATCCATCCAGCGGCGCCCGCCCGTGCCGGATGTGGGGGGCTGAAGCAATCGTCACCCCGTCGGGCAGCGCCGCGGGCGGCGCGGCGCCGTCGCCTTCGACAGGATCGGCTCGGACGAAGCGACGAAGGGCAACCGCATCGCCCGGATCCGGCAATCTCGGTATTCGAGCAGAATCGGGACCCGTCGAATGCGGACCATCTTCGCGTGAAACGACACCATCGAGGCCTTTCAGGCCGCGCGGACGGCATCCTGCGAGACACCGGCGATCTTCGCGGTGTTCCCGATGGACGTATTCGCTTGGGCCGAAACGGATACATCATCGGCGCCAACCCTAACCCTTTTGCGCGTGCGAACGCGTTCGGCGATGCCCCGTCCCTCCGTGGTCGCGCTGAGGAACGGTCGCCGGAAGACCCCTGAGCCGTGGCCGCGCGCGATGGCCCGCGACGGCGCGTGACAGTGCCGAGGAACCTGCAGGTGAATTTTTCCAATATTCCGCAGCTGTATACGGCCGATAATTGATTTAATTCGCAGCAACTCGATCGCTCTGCTGTCATCCCGACATCTCCCCAAATCATGAAGCCTGATATCCGCCTCCGAGCGATTTTGGGCTAGTCATTAATATAGGCGTTCTGTGAGTTGAATAGAAAAAATACTGCCGCCATGCTTCTCGCGTCGGGGATCAGTTCTCACGAACGGCGATCAAGGCGAATTCAGTAATTCTGAGGTCTCACCATGACAGTGCGAGCGCTGGAAACCATCGCAGCGAACTATCTGCCCCTCACGAAGCCGGATGCGCCGCGCCTGAGCGATCACGTCAGCGAGCTCCAAGAGATCGAGAGATCCTGTTGGTTGAGCAATTATGGGCCGACCAATACGCGACTCGAAGCGGCGATGATCGAGAACGTCTTCGGCGGCATCGGTTCGTGCCTCACCGTCTGCAATGCGACGAGCGGATTGATGCTGGCGTTGAAGCTGGCCGCCGAACGGTCCGGGCCGACCGCGCGCTACGTCATCATGCCGGCCTTCACGTTCGCGGCGACGGCCCATGCGGCGCTGTGGGCAGGCCTCACGCCGCTGCTGATCGACGTCGATCCGTCGGATTGGTGCGCCTGCCGGATCGCCGAGGACGAGGCCTTGAGGGCCCATGCCGGAGAGGTCGTCGCGATCATGCCGTACGCGACCTTCGGGGCGTGCATCGATCTCGCGCGCTACGATCGCCTGGCGCAGGAACACGATGTTTCGATCGTGATCGACGCCGCCGCCTCGCTCGGATGTCTCGACCAGCTCGGTCGAGCCTTCGGCACCGGCTCCCCGCACATGATCGTCTATTCGATGCACGGCACCAAGCCGTTCGGCGTCGGCGAGGGCGGACTGATCTACAGCACCGATGGCGAGACGATCGCGCTCCTGCGGAGCATGGCGAATTTCGGCTTCGACAGCGAGCGCTCGGCCGTGCTGCCGGGGATGAACGCCAAGATGTCGGAGGTCGCCGCGCTCGGCGCCCTCGTCCGCCTCGGCGATTTCGAGGAACGCGCTCGGCACAGGCAGATCCTCACCGCCGCGTATCGCGAGGCGTTGCGCGACTTCTCGATGCAGCAGGCGCCGGGCGAGCGCATCGTCTATCAGTTCATGCCCGTGCTGCTCCCGGTCGGATCGGCCGCGAGCAGGGACGCGATCCGTGCGGACATGGCACGGATGGGCGTCGGCACGGGGAGTTACTTCAGCCCCCATGTCGGGCAGCAGCCCTACTTCCAGCAGCGGTGCGTCTTCGGCGCGCTTCCCGTGGCCGATGCGCTCAGCGCGCACGTCGTCTCACTCCCGCTCTCGGATTTCCTCACCGTCGCGGATGTCGGCCGGATCTGCGAGGCGTTTCGCACGGCCTGCGGCGCCCAGGCTCGGGAGCAGGTGGCGTGATGGCCCGGCGTGCGCCGAAGGCGCCGTTCCGCACCACCATCGTCGGCGGCGGCCCGGCCGCGCTCGCGCCCCTCGTGGCGGCCTCGCGAGACGGGCGCCTCGACGAGATCCTCGCCGGCGGCGTCGCCGTCATCGAGGCCGGGCCGATCCTCGGAGCCGGACGCCTCGGGCGCTACGCGATCTGGTCCGACAGCACGGCCGAAACCTTCCTCACGGCGGTCACCGATCACGCCGACCCGCGGCTCGGCCAGCTGGTCGACCATCCCCTGTGCCGGGAGTTGCGGGGCTACGGAAAGGGATCGATCCCGCTGGAGAAGGCCGGGGCCCTGATGGTCCTGATCGGCGAGGTCCTCCACAAGGCGATCCTGGATGCCGGGGGGCTGGTCCTCGTCGATCACGAGGCGAGGAGCGCCCACCGCGACGCGGACGGGCTGTGGCACACGAAAACCTGCAGCAGGACGATGGGCACGACCTTCGAGGTCGTGTCGGACACGCTGCTCCTCGCCACCGGCGGCGCACAGGATCCGGCGCGGCTGCTCGAGGAGCCGGTCGCGGGCCGGCCGCTCCTGCCGGCATTCGCCGGCAAGATCCTGCAATCCGACGATGTCCTGCGACAGGGCGGCACGGAGCGCCTCGCTCGCTTCCTGCTGGGCCGCGCCGAGCCGCGCATCGCGATCGTCGGCGGCAGCACGAGCGCGGTCGCGACGGCGGTGCTGCTCCTGAGAACCCTGCCCGAGGAGACGAAGCGGCCCGGCAGCATCCAGATCCTGCATCGGCGCCCGCTGCGGATCTTCTATCCGTCCTCCGAGGCGGCTCTGGCCGACGGCTATACGGAGTTCGAGCCTCGCGACATCTGCCCGGTGAGCGGCTTCGTCTTCCGGTTCGCCGGATTCCGGACCGAATCCCGTGACCTGATCATGAACGTCAAACGCATCGGCGGGCGGCCGGGGGACCCGCGTGTCGTTCCGATGCTCATCGACGGCGCGGATCCGGCCCCCGCGCATCGCCTTCTCGAGGAGGCCGACGTCATCGTCGCGGCGCTGGGTTATCGACCGAGGCTGCTGCCCCTGTTCGATTCGAGCGGTGCACCGATCCGCCTGACGGGAAACACGTCCCCCCGTCCCGCCGTGGATGGTGCCTGTCGGGTTCTCGACGCGAAGGGCCGGCCGGTCGTCGGCGTGTTCGGGATCGGTCTCGCCGCCGGCTTCAGGCCGGCCGGTGCCCTCGGTGGCGAGCCGAGCTTCGTCGGTCAGGCAAACGGGCTGTGGCTCTGGCAGACGGCCGTCGGCTCGATGCTGCTGGACAATCTGCTGACCGCCGCGCGCGAAGACGTCGCGCCCCCATCGCCGTTCGCGCTCGACCTTCACGTGCTGGAGCAGGCGGCGGGGATCGGTGCGGCGCCCGACCTGAGACCGGCCGCCGCGGCGCGGTGAGGCCTGGATCGCTTCGGGCACGTCCCGGCGGAGCGTCGGATGTTTCGGATGATGATCGCGTCCCCGGCGGGGCGCGGTCGAGCAGGAGGAGTGGGTCGCCATGAAGGGCATCGTCCTCGCCGGAGGGTCCGGGACCCGGCTTCACCCGGCGACGCTGGCCATCAACAAGCAGCTGCTCCCGATCTACGACAAGCCGATGATCTACTATCCGATCTCGGTGCTGATGCTGGCGGGCATCCGCGAGATCCTGATCATCTCCGCGCCCGAGCACCTCGGCAGCTATCAGCAGCTGCTCGGCACCGGCGAGCAGTTCGGCCTGCGCTTCACCTATGCGGTGCAGCCCAAGCCCGAGGGGCTGGCCCAGGCCTTCATCATCGGGCGCGACTTCGTCGGAACCGACCCGGTCGCCCTGGTGCTGGGCGACAACCTGTTCTTCGGGGCCGGCCTCAAGAACCTGCTCGTCCGCGCGGCGATGCGCGAGCGCGGGGCGACCGTCTTCGCCTATCACGTCGACGGCCCCGAGGCCTACGGCGTCGTCACCCTGGACGGGCGCGGCCGGCCGCAAAAGCTCGTCGAGAAGCCGATCCGCCCCGAGAGCCACTGGGCCGTGACCGGGCTCTATCTCTACGACAACCGGGTGCTCGACATCGCAGCGGCGACGAGGCCTTCGGCCCGGGGCGAGCTGGAGATCACCAGCGTGAACCAGGCCTACCTGGAACGCGGCGAGCTGCACGTAGAGCTGCTGCGGCGCGGGTATGCCTGGCTCGACACCGGCACGCACGACAGCCTTCTCGAAGCCGGCGAGTTCGTGCGGACGCTGCAACGGCGGCAGGGGCTTCAGGTCGCCTGCCTCGAGGAGATCGCCTATCGGCAGCGTTTCATCAGCCACGAGCAACTCGTCGCCCGCGGCGAGCTCTTCGCGAAGACCCCTTACGGCCAGAACCTGCTCCGCTTGGCGCGCGACAAGCAGCCGGCCAAGCCGATCCATCTCATGGTGAAGGCCCCGGGCCAGATCCTCCCGCGCGAACCGGCGCCCCATCACCGCGACATCCGCGTCGCGTGAGCAGCATCGCGCGCATGGAGCCCCGCGCGCGATCGCCGATGCCGTTCTTCAGCAAGCCCTGCAGATCGGATCGGTCTCATCGTCAGCGAGGCTGCCGAAACCCTTCCGATCCGGATCGAGTCGCCATGACCTACCACGTGTCTCCGAGCGTGCTGTCCCTGACGAAGCACGGCGATCGCAAGAGCCCGGTCCGCCCGGTGATCCTGTGCGGCGGCTCCGGCACGCGGCTGTGGCCGGCCTCGCGCGAGAGCATGCCGAAGCAGTTCTCGCGGCTGGTGAACCCGGATACCTCGACGTTCCAGGCCGCCGCGTTGCGCGTGGCCGATACGCCGGACTTCGGCCGGCCGATCGTCCTGACCTACGCGGATGCCCGCTTCATCGTCGCCGAGCAGCTGGCACAATGCGGCGTCGCCGCCGACATCCTGCTCGAGCCGGAACGACGGGACTCGGCGGCCGCCGTCGCGGTCGCGGCCGTGCACGCGGCCCGCACGGACCCGCAGGCGGTCGTGCTCATCCTCGCCGCCGACCACGTCATCGGCGACACCGAGGGCTTCCGGCAGGCCGTGGCCGAAGCCGCCGAAGGCGCGCGACGGGGCATGATCATGACGCTCGGCATCGAGCCGACGCGCCCGGCGCGCGATTACGGCTACATCCGGCCCGGTGCGGGCCTGGAGGAGCTTCCCGGCCTGCACACCGTCGAGCGCTTCGTCGAGAAGCCGGACCTGGCCGGTGCCGAGCATCTGATCGCGGAAGGCGCGCTCTGGAATTCCGGATACTTCCTGTTCCGGGCCGACACCATGATCGCCGAGCTCGAGGCGCACGTGCCCGAGGTGATCGGCGCCGCCCGGGCGGCCGTGGATGCGGCCACCACCGATCTCGACTTCGTCCGCCTCGACGCAGCCGCCTTCGCCGAGGCTCCGAAGATCTCGATCGACTACGCGGTGATGGAGCGCACGACGCGCGCCGGCGTGCTGCCGGTGTCGTTCCCGTGGTCGGACGTCGGCACCTGGGACGCGGTCTGGCAGGTGCTGCCGCAGGACGCCGCCGGCAACGCGGTGCGC
>NZ_JAKSYQ010000142.1:0-717 GCF_022829665.1 Methylobacterium sp. E-041
GGCCGGTTCCTTGCAGCGGCACCGGGTTGGTGCCACGGCGGGAAACCACAGGCACGATCCGATCGTTCCTCAGTCACGATTGCTGTCGACCAGCTACATTTCAGGGCAAGTTTGAAAAGATTTCTACTGAACTTGGCGGTACGAAAAACATTGATAATTGTTAGTTTTCTGCAAAGGCTGAAACTTTCCTGTTCCCTGGCCCGTCATGTCATCGTTTTGGTGATCAAAGCCAAGAGGGCAGGAGAAACTTATGCGTGCAGGTTTGCTAACCTTTGCCGGAATGATTGTGGCTGCTTCGCCTACCTCGGCACAGGAACTTCAAAAGCCGTCCGTTACGGACCAACAGAGAAAATCTGTCGGTGACGAAAAGGCCGCTGAGATCCGAGCATTGATTGAGAAGGCTCGGATCAGACAGCAAGGGGTCGATCGGCAGAACGAGAATTTGTGGGCTCGCTGGACGTATGCGGTTTGCATTGGCTGCGGGCCGGTATCGGGGAAGATCCGCATGGTGCGAACGACCCCTTGCTGTCTGATCCGAGCATTGATTGAGAAGGCTCGGATCAGACAGCAAGAGGTCGATCGGCAGAACGGGAATTTGTGGGCTCGCTGCACGGATGCGGTTTGCAGTGGCTGCGGGCCGGTATCGGGGAAGATCCGCTGGGTGCGAACGAACCCCTTACGGGTGCTGATGGGCCTTACTGATCCCGAAGATTAAGC
>NZ_JAKSYQ010000154.1:0-31581 GCF_022829665.1 Methylobacterium sp. E-041
GTCGGCTGCAGCGCCGCGATCACCGATTCGTAGGCGAACAGGCCGCACCAGCCGAGGAGCAGGTAGAGGCCGATCGACAGCCGGTCGAAGCGGCCGGGCAGCAGCAGCTTCACCGCGATGCCGATCCCGGCCACGATCCACACGAAGGCGAGGAGCGCCCACGCCGTCGGCCCGGTCCCGACCAGGGCGACGAGCGGCGTGTAGGTGCCGGCGATCATCAGGTAGATCAGCGCGTGGTCGGCGCGGCGCAGCAGCCATTTGCGCGGGCCGACCGGGTAGAGGTTGTAGGTGGCCGAGACCGCCAGCATCGAGACCAGGGCGGTGGCGTAGACCGCCACCGCGACCCGCTCGGACGTGCCCAGATGCTCCGTCAGCGCCATCGACACCAGGGCCACCGCCCCGGCGAGGCCGAGGAGCACGCCGAGGCCGTGCACTACCCCGTCGGCGACGATCTCGCGCGGCGTATAGTGCCAGGTGAGACCAACCGGTCGTCCGTCTTCGGCCAGGAACATCACAGCCTCCTGCAACGCATCGAGGCTAAGCCGTTTCGATGACACTCGTTCCACCGGCAGACCACGCAGCGCCGAGCCGTCCCGACTTTTCCACCGATCAGGCTCAACATTCATCCTAAATCGGGGAAGAGGGCCTCCGAGCCACCGTCAGGCGCCGCGTCCGGCGAGCGCCTCGAAGCCGAACGGGGCGATCGCCGGGCCGGTCGTGCGCGTCGCGCGCACGAGGCCGCGGCTCAGGCGCGCATGGACGGTCGCCATCACCAGGACGGCCATCGCCAGCACCTGGTGCGCCAGGGCCGCCCAGAGCGGCACGGCCATCAGCAACGTCGCGATGCCGAGCCCGGCCTGGGCCAAGGCGAGCCCGGCGACGCCGGTGGCGCGCCGCGCGACCGCGCTGCCCGGGGCGGCGACCCGCGTGTCGACCGCGTGCGCGAGGGTGACGGCGAGGAGCAGGTAGGCGGTCAGCCGGTGGTTGAGCTGGACCAGGGTGACGTTGTCGACGAAGTTCTCGATCCAGGGCCTGACCGAGAACAGCGTCTCGGCCGGCGGGATCAGGGCGCCGTCCATGGTCGGCCAGGTGTTGTGGACGAGACCGGCATGGGAGCCGGCGACCAGGCCGCCGAGGAAGATCTGCGCCAGCACCAGCGCCGGCAGGGCGAGCGCGACCGCGCGCAGGCGGGGTCGGGCCGGGGCGACGCTCTCGCTGCGCTCGCCGGCGGCGAGCCAGACGAGGCCCGCCAGGATCAGGCTGGCCATGGTGAGGTGCAGGGCGAGCTTGATCGGCGCCACGGCGGTCATGCCAGGCTGGAGACCCGAGGCCACCATGATCCAGCCGATCGCGCCCTGCGCGCCCCCGAGGATGCCGAGCGTCAGCAGGCCGAGGCCGAGGCGCCGGCTCAGCATGCCGCGCCACCAGAACGCGATCAGCGGCAGGAAGAACACCAGGCCGACGATCCGACCGAGCAGGCGGTGCCCCCATTCCCAGAAATACAGCACCTTGAAGTCGGACAGACCCAGGCCCTGGTTGAGGATGCGGTATTGCGGCGTGTCGCGGTACTTCTCGAACTCGGTCGCCCAGTCGGCGGCCGAGAGCGGCGGCACCACGCCGGTCACGGGGCGCCACTCGGTGATCGACAGGCCGGACCCGGTCAGGCGCGTCGCGCCGCCGACCGCCACCATCGCGACGACGAGGGCGGCGAGCAGGTAGAGCCACGTGCGGACGGCGCCTTCGCGGCGCGGGGATTCGGCAGGCCTCATCGGGGCGTCGTCGCTCGGATCGGTGACAGGGCGCCACCGGGTTAGGCAAAGCCGGCGCCCGCGGCAACGTCCGGCGTTGCCGCACGCGCGCGGACCGCGGCGGGACGGCGCCGACAGGGCGATCGCGTGAAGCCGCCCGGGGCGGCTTCACGGCGCGAAGAGCGCCGCGCGCAGCGGGGTCTTCAGGACGAATGTCGTGAAGACCGTCGAGCGAAGCGAAAGCCCAAGCCCGCGGAGGCGGGCGCCGGCGATTGAGGCCAGCTGAAAACGAGGGCGATCGCTTTCAGCAATCGCCCTGACGGCGCCGATCCGACGCGTTGCCATCGCCGGCCGCCGGCGCTACCCCCCGGGGCGAGCATCAAGGGAATCGCATGCGCCGCCGCACCCGCACCCTGATCGGGACGATCGGGATCCTGGCCTTCGTCATCGTCTATGCGCCGCTGGCGATGGCGCTGGCCGACAGCCGCATCGCCGAGGCGCCGGCCCTGCTCCAGACCGTGCTCTATAGCATCCTCGGCATCGCCTGGATCTTCCCGCTGATGCCGCTGATCAAGTGGATGGAACGACCGGACCGCTGACGGCGCCCGCGTTTTCGCCGCACTCGGGGGCGAGAAGCGGCCGAACCGCGCCGCTTCGCTCGCAGATGTCCTTCATGCCCCTCCCGAAACCGTCCCCTGCCCTCGCCGGGTTGCTCCTCCTGTGGCTCGGCGGCACCGCCCTGGCCCAGGGGACGCCGCGTTCGGTCGGCGAGTGCGAGCGCCTGAAGAACGACCTCGCCTACAACCAGTGCCTGGCGATGTTCGGGCCGGCGGCCAAGAACGTCGCCGGCGGCTACGCGGCGGGCGAGACCCCGCCCGCGCCCGCCCTGCCCGCGACGGCGGCGGTCGCGACCCAGGCCGACGAGCCGGCCGAGGAGGCCCGCGGCAGCCGGCGCGGGCGCTACCGCGTCCGCCGCGGCCGCCAGAGCGCGGTGTTCACCGCGGGCAGCAGCGAGGGCCGGTCCTACCGGCACCGCCGCCGGCGGCGGTGACCGCGTCCGCCGGGCTCACGCCACGTTGAGGCGTCGGCCGCGGTTCCAGGCGAGGAAGGGCACGCCCGAGAGCAGGCCGGCCAGCGCCGCCCGCGACTGGTGGCAGCCGTTGACCGAGACCCGCGGCAGGGCGTGCAGGTGGCCGGCATGGTCGGGGAAGAGGTGGCCCGGCCGCGTCGTCACCGCGGTCTCGAAGCCGAGGTCGCGGGCGAGCGCGAATTCCCGCGCGCCGGCCGACGTCGGATCACCGACCGGATAGGACAGGTGCCGCACCGGCCGCGCCAGCTCCGCCGCCAGCCGGTCGCGACCCTCGCCGATCTCGCGGAGCGCCGCCTCGGCCGCGTGCTTGGCCAGCATCGGATGGCTGCGCGTGTGCGCGCCGAAGGTCACCGCCGGGTCCCGGCCCAGCGCCCTGAGGTCGTCCCACGGCAGGCAGAGCTCGGCGGCGACCGCGCCGGGGGCGATGCCCGCCTCCCGGCACAAAGCCGCGATCCCGTCGAGCAGCCGCGCTTCCGAGTCGCTGCGCAGGTCGCGGTAGACCGCCTCGAAGGCGAGCGCCTTCTCCTGCGGGCTGCGCGCCGGCAGGTCGACCGTCCGCGTGCCGATCGCGACGCGGACCCGCTCCAGCCGGCCGATCGCCCGCTCCAGCTCGATCCACCACAGCCGCCCGGTCTGGTCGGCGAAGTCGCTGGTGACGAACAGCGTCCACGGCACGCCGTGGCGGCGCAGCACCGGCAGGGCGTGCTCGACGTTGTCGCGGTAGCCGTCGTCGAAGGTCAGCACCGCGAAGGGCGGCCGGTAGCGCGCGGCGGCGAGGCGCTCGGGCACCTCGTCGAGGCCGACGACCTCGAAGCCGCGGGCATCGAGCTCGCGCAGCGTCGCGTCGAGGAAGTCCGGCGTGATCGAGAGCAGGCGGTTCGGCGCGTAGGGACCCGGCGCCTCCGGGCTGACATGGTGGAAGGTGAGGATCACCCCGAGGCCGCAGGCGGCCGGCGCGAGCCAGCGGTCGGCCCCCGTTGCCGAGACGGCCCGGAACCCGGCCTCGAACAGCCGGTGGCGGTTTCGGGACGACAGCATGGCACCGCCTCGATGGGGCAAGATCGATGAAGCAGAAGCGGGACGTCGCAGGCGATGCCGCGCGCCGCGTCGCCCGTTCCTTGTCCCGCTTCGATGTAAACAAAGGCTGAGGTTTCACCGGCGATCCCGGGACCCGAGGCGCGTCGCAACCATGCGTTAGCCACGTCGTCGCTTCGGCGGCGCCGATGCTTCGATCGCACCGCGCCGTACACCCCGGCTTAGGAGCGTGCGCACGAGAACTGGCGCCCGAGACCAATGGTTTGCCGCCTCCGCGAGAGGCCGGCGCGAGGGATGGGCGATGACGGTTCTGGCACGCGGTCCGATGAACCGGGATCTCGCAGGAGCGATCATGGCCCGCGCGGGCGCCCGATCCGGCCTGACCGCCGAGGTCTTCACCGATCTCGATGCCGTCGAGGCGCTGTGGCGCGGGCTCGAGGCCGACCCCGCCTGCCTCGCCACGCCCTACCAGCGCTTCGCCTGGGTCCGCGCCTATGCCGGCGCGGCCGCCGCCCCCGGCGCGCTGCGGATCGTCGTCCTGCGCGATGCCGCCGGCCGGCCGCGCATCCTGCTGCCGCTGGCGGTCGAGCGCCGCCGCGGGATCGCGATCGCCCGGACGCTCGGCGGCGACCACGCCAACTACCACCTGCCGCTCTTCGCCGCCCGCGACGCCGCCGCGGTGCCGGCCGAGGACGTGATCGCGGCGCTCGGCCTGGTCGGGCGCGCCGCCGGCATCGACGTCTACGCGCTCGGGCACCAGCCCCGCACCTGGGACGGGGCGGTCAACCCGCTGGCGATCCGCGGCGAGGCGGCACCGAGCGACGGCTACGGAATGATGCTCGGGCCCGATCCCGAATCGACGCTCAAGCGCGCCTTCAGCGCCGACGCGCGCAAGAAGCTGCGCTCGAAGGAGAAGCGCCTCGTCGAGGCGCACGGCGCCCTCGCCTACCGCAAGGCCGCCGACGGCGCCGAGGCCGCGCGGTTCCTGTCGGCCTTCTACGCCCAGAAGGCGGCACGCTTCGCCGCGATGGGTATCGCCGACCCTTATGCCGACCCCGCGATCCGCGCCTTCCTCACGGCCGCCACCGCGGGCGAGAACCCGGCGGTCGAGATCCACGCGCTGGTGCTGGAGGCGACCGGCCGCGTGCTCGCGACCTTCGGCGGGGCGGTCGACGGGGCGCGCTACAGCGGCATGATGACGGCGTTCGACGCCGACCCCGAGATCGCCCGCTTCAGCCCCGGCGACCTGCTGCTCCACCACCTCGTGCGCGACCAGGCCGCGCAGGGGCGCCGCGCCTTCGACCTCGGCGTCGGCGAGGCCCGCTACAAGGCGAGCGTCTGCGACGAGACCATCCCGCTGGTGGAGGCGACGCTGCCGGTGACGCTGCGCGGCCACGCCTACGGGTTCGTGGCGACGCGGCTCACCCGGCTCAAGCGCCGGATCAAGCGCGACCCGCGCCTGTTCGCCCTCGTCCGGCGCCTGCGGCGGATGAAGGGCGGTTGAAGCGGCTCGAGGCCCCGCCGTCTCCGAGCGGAGACGGCGGGGCTCCGGTCACGCCGCCGACAGGCGCAGCGCCATCGGCTCGGTGCGGACGGCGCGGGCCTGAGCCGGCCGGTCCTGGGCGACGAGGACCTGGCCAGCGCCGGAATCCTCGGCGCTGGCGAACAGGTCGCCGAGATCGGGATCGTCGAGGGCCGCGTTCGAGGCGATGATCACGCTGTCCATCAGGCCGCCGAGGGCGGGGAGCAGGGCGTGCGCGCCCGGCTCCGCCCGCAGGCGGCAGACCACCCAGTCGTAGGCCTCGGCCATCGCCTCGACGGTGATCGCCACCGCGTCCGGCTCCTCGAGCAGCACCTCGGTCTCCAGCGAGCCGGCGGCGATCCGGTGCAGCCCGGAGGCGCGTTCGGCCTGGATCACGTCGAGGAAGGCGGCCTCCCCGGCGACGAGATCCGTCAGGCCCGGCGCGTCGGCGTCGGAGGCCGGTCCGTTCAGGTCGACCGAGAGCGCGGAGGCCCGGCCCGAGAGCGCCGCCTCGATCGCCTCGACGAGGCTCGGGCCTGCTGCAGGCCGGCCGGGGCCCGCGGTCTCGACGACGAGGAGGGTGCGCCCGCTGCCGGCACGCGGACCGGCTTCGAGGCGGGCGATCAGCGGCGCGAGATCGAACGCCGCGGCGCGGGGCGGCGCCGGCTCGGGCGTCGCGGCGACGGGCAGGACGGGTTCGGGCGCGGCTTCGGCCTCCTCGGCCGGCGCTTCGGCCGCCGCGGAATGGGCCGACGCGCGCCCGGCCGATGCCGGCTCGGGAAAGGCAGGGTCGGCAAAGCGCGGCGCCGCGTCGCGCGGCCCGATCTCGGCCGCGGCCCAGTGGGCGGGGGGGACGGCCTCGGGGAAGGCGAAGCGCTCGGGCCGCTCGGCCGTGGCGTGCGCATCGGCCGCCTCCGCCTCGCGCTCGCGCCGCCCGCCGCCGGTCGGATCGGACAGGAGGTGGCGGGCGATGACCGCGCCGGCGGCGAGCATCAGCGTCAGCAGGGTGGCGAAGGCGACGATCGGCAGCTTCTTGGGGAAGGACGGGATCTCCGGCGTCACCGCCCGCGAGATGATGCGCGCGTCGGCCGGCGTCGCGCTCTCGCCGTCGCGGGCGGCGGCCTCGCGGTAGCGCGACAGGTAGGATTCGAGCTGCTCGCGCTGGACCTTGGCCTCGCGCTCGAGGGCGCGCAGCTGGATCTCGCTGGTGTTGCCCTTGACCACCACGTCGCGCTGGCCGTCGACCGCCGCCTGCAGGCTCTCGACGCGGGAGGCCGCGATCTTGGCGTCGTTCTCCAGGGTGCGCCCGACGCGCTCGGCCGAGGCCTTGATCTGGGCGTCGAGATCCTGGAGCTGCGCGGTCAGCTCCTTGATGCGCGGATGCGCCGGCAGCAGCGTGCGCGATTCCAGGGCGAGCTGCCCGCGGATCGTGATGCGGTTCTCGACGGTGCGCCGGATCACCTCGTTGTTGGCGACGTCCGGGATCTCGAAGGCGCGCCCGTCCTTGATCATCTCCTTGACGGCCTTCGCCCGGCCGGCGAGGTCCGCCTTCAGGATGCGGGCCTGCGACAGCTGGGTCGAGAGCTCACCGAGCTGCTGGGCGTTGAGCGGCTGGCCGGTGGCGCCGGTGGAGCCGACGAGGCCGTTGCCGGCGCGGTAGGCCTCGACCCGCGCCTCGGCCTCGGCGACGCGCTTGCGCAGGCTGTCGATGTTGCCGCCGAGCCAGGTCGAGGCGTAGCGCGCGGTGTCGACCTTGGCCGCCTCCAGGGCCGCGATGTAGAGCTCGGAGACGGTGTTGGCGCCCTTGGCCGCCAGCTCCGCGTCCTTCGCGCGGAACTCGACCGAGAGGATGCGCGACTTGCCCGCCGGGAAGACCAGCAGCCGCTCGAAATAGGCTTCCAGCACCCGGTCCTCGGCCGGACGGTCGAGGGGGTTCTTGGCGAGCCCGAGCATCATCAGGGTGCGCTGGACCGGGCCGATGGTGCCGGCGCTCGGATCGAATTCCGGGTTGCCGACGAGGTTCAGCCGGCGGATCGCCTCGCGGGCGAGGTCGCGCGACATCATCACCTGGACCTGGCTCGCCACCGCCTGCTCGTCGATCGGCGGGACCTGCTCGGCGCGCTCGGAGGCGGTGCGGGCGAAGGCGGCCTCGCGGCTCTCCAGCAGCAGCTTGGCCTCGCCGGTGTAGCGCGGCGAGACCACCTGGACGAACACCGTCGACAGCCCCGCGACGACCAGCGTCGGCACCGCGATCCAGTGCCAGGACCGGCGCAGCAGCGCGGGAACCTGGGCCAGGCTGATGCCGTCGGCCGGGGCCGGCCTTTCGGCGAAGGCCGGCCTCTCGCTGAAGGCGGCCGCGCGCGGGGCGATTCGGGACATGGCACGATCTCTTGGCGATGCCGGGCCGCGACTGTGCCCGCGCATCAACACGTGAGATCAATAGAACCTGTTAAGGTTGCCTGAGAGTTAAGGCCGGCCCGATGCGGACTGCTCCGACGCGGGGCGACAGCATTTCTTAACCTTAACGGATTACGCCACGACCGATCAGGCAATCACGACGGCTGTGGTGATGAACCGACGCGTACTCCTCCTCGTCCTCGCCGCCAGCCTCGGGCTCGGCGGCTGCCTGCGGCCGGACTACCGGACCGCCCAGCTCGACGCCACCGGCACCGGCTCGATCGGCGCGCGCTACCCGCTCGCGGCCGGCGACAAGCTCCGCGTCATCGTGTTCGGGCAGGACAACCTGTCCAACATCTACGCGGTCGACGGCGGCGGCCGCATCGCGATGCCGCTGATCGGCGTCGTCCAGATCGGCGGGCAGACCACGGGGCAGGCCGCGCGCACCATCGAGGCCAAGCTCGCCGCCGGCTTCGTGCGCGAGCCGCACGTCACCGTCGAGGTCGACGCCTACCGCCCGTTCTACATCCTGGGCGAGGTCACCACCTCGGGGCAGTATCCCTTCGTCAACGGCATGACCGTCGAGACCGCGGTGGCGATCGCCGCCGGGTTCGGCCCGCGGGCGGCGCGCGACTACGCCGTGCTCACCCGCGAGGGCAAGGGCGGCGCCGCCTCCGGCCCCGGCCTCGAGCCAACCAACGAGGCCGGCCGCGAGGGACTGGTCTCGGGCATCGTGCCGATGACCTATCCCGTGCGCCCCGGCGACACGATCGTCATCAAGGAGCGGTTCTTCTGAGGCGCCCGCTCGTGCGAAGGGGATAAAAGCCGGCGCGTTAGGCGACCGTTGACCCTCGCATCGGGAAAAGCCGGCGCCGCGGCCCGGCCGATTCGGGCCGGCACCCGCGCTTAACCGGCTGGACAGGGCCGGCATGGCACGCAGGCGAGGCCGGCCGAACGCGCCGGCCTGGAGACGTCCGCCGTGACCCCGTCCGTCAGCCCTTCGGATGCCGAGCCCCGCCGCATCCTGCACGTGTTCCGCGCGCCCGTCGGCGGCCTGTTCCGCCACGTGGTCGACCTCGCACGGCTCCAGGCCGCGGCCGGCCACCGCGTCGGGATCGTGTGCGACGCGACCACCGGCGGCGAGCGCGCCGTCCGGGCGCTGGCCGATCTCGCGCCCTGCCTCGCCCTCGGCGTCACCCGGATCCCGATGCGGCGCAACCCGCACCCGTCCGACCTCGCCTGCCTGCGCGCGGTGGCGGCCCGCGCCGACGCCGCAGCCGCCGACGTGCTGCACGGGCACGGCGCCAAGGGCGGCGTCTACGCTCGCCTCGCCCACGTTCCCCGCGGTCGGCCCGTGATCCGCGCCTACACCCCGCATGGCGGCAGCTACAATTACCGGCCCGGCAGCCTGCTGCACCGGGTCTACATGGGCGCCGAGGGTCTCCTCGCCCGCCGGACCGACGTGTTCCTGTTCGAGAGCGAGTACGTCGCCGGGCGCCACCGCGCCTATGTCGGCACCCACGGCCGCGTCAGCCGCATCGTCCACAACGGCCTGAGCGAGGCCGAGTTCGCGCCCGTGACGCCGGCGGCCGACCCGTTCGACCTGCTCTACGTGGGCGAGCTGCGCGACGCCAAGGGGCTGCCGATCCTGCTTCAGGCCCTGGCGCTGCTGCGCGCCGAGGGCCGCCGGGTCCGGCTGTTGATGGTCGGCTCGGGCCCGGATGCCGGGCAGCTCCAGGCCAAGGCCGAAGCCCTCGGCCTCGCCGGCGCCATCGCCTTCGAGCCGGCCCAGGCGATCCGCTCCGTCCTCGCCCGCGGACGGATCATGGTGGTGCCGTCCTTTGCCGAGTCCCTCCCCTACGTGGTGCTCGAGGCCGCCGCGGCCGCCCAGCCGATGGTCGCCACCGATGTCGGCGGCATCCCCGAGATCTTCGGCTCGGCCGCGGGCGATCTCGTCCCGGCCCGCGATCCGGTCGCGCTGCAGCGGGCGATCGCCCGCGTCCTCGACGAGGCGCCCGAGAGCCGCGTCGCCCGGTTCCGGACCTTGAGCGACTCGGTGCGCCAGCGCTTCTCGATGGAGCGGATGGGCGCCGACGTGCTCTCGGGCTACGCCGCCGCCTTCCGGGCCCGCCGCCCCGCGGCATCCGCCGAGCCGGCCCGCGTCGGGGCCGCCTGAGCCCCGGACCCTCGCACGAACGTGATTCCCGTCCGTCGCGGGCGCGCAGAAGGACGGCGGCGGCGCCTGCAGCTTTAAGTAATCCGATAGGTCGGTTTGAGACACTTCCCGGCAGGAACTAGCCCGCTGGACTGCTGGGAAGCGACCGATGAGTGCCTTCGACGTCCGTGATCTTCTGAAGGTCGCCGGACACGGCGAGACCGCGGCGGCCCGCTTCGCCGAGCCCGCGCCGCAGGCGGCGCCGCTGGCCGAGACGGTCTCCGTCCTCCCGGCCCAGGCGATCTCGCCGGTGGTGATCGCAGGGCTGGTGCGGGCGGCGGAGTTCGTCCTGATCGGCTGCCTCGGCGCGGGTCTGCACCTGACGCTGCTGCGCGGCGTGGTTCCGTTCGGGCTGACCTATGCCGGGGCGGTCGTCGCGGTGGCCGCCCTGGCGATCGCCGCCTTCCAGGCCGCCGGCACCTACCGGATCGGCGCGTTCCGCACCTTCTTCAAGACCGCGATCAAGATCTCGGCCGGCTGGATGCTCGCCTTCCTCCTGGTGGCGACCGGCCTCGTGCTGGCCAAGGTCGCCGACCATTACTCCCGCCTGTGGCTGGCCGCCTACTTCGCCGGCGGCCTCGGCCTGCTGCTGACCGGCCGGTTCGTCCTGTCGCGCGTGATCGTGGCGCAGACCCGGAATGGCCGTTTCGACCGGCGCACCGCGATCGTCGGCGGCGGCAAGGCCGCCGAGGAGCTCATCGCCGCCCTCGAGACGCAGAGCGAGGGCGGCATCCGCATCGTCGGCGTGTTCGACGACCGCAACGACGACCGCTCCACCGACGTGGTCGCGGGATACCCGAAGCTCGGCACCGTCAGCGACCTCGTCGCCTACGCCCGCGCCACGCGCCTCGACCTGATCGTGTTCACGATCCCGATCTCGGCCGAGGGGCGCATCCTGCAGATGCTCTCGAAGCTCTGGGTCCTGCCGATCGACATCCGCCTCTCGGCGCACGCGACGAAGCTGCGCCTGCGCCCGCGCAGCTACTCCTATCTCGGCTCGGTGCCGGTGCTCGACGTGTTCGACCGCCCGATCGCCGACTGGGACGTGGTGATGAAGACGGTGTTCGACCGCGCGGTCGGCCTGCTGATGCTGGCCGCGCTCGCCCCGGTGATGATCGGCGTCGCGCTCGCGGTGAAGCTGACCTCGCGCGGCCCGGTGTTCTTCCGGCAGAAGCGCCACGGCTTCAACAACGAGCTGATCGACGTGTTCAAGTTCCGCTCGATGTACGTCGACGCCTGCGACGCCACCGCGGCGAGGATGGTGACCAAGGGCGATGCGCGCGTGACCCCGGTCGGCCGGTTCATCCGCAAGACCTCGCTCGACGAGCTGCCGCAGCTCTTCAACGTGATCAAGGGCGACCTCTCCCTCGTCGGCCCCCGTCCGCACGCGCTGCAGGCGAAGGCCGCCAACACGCTCTACGACCAGGTCGTCGACGGCTACTTCGCCCGCCACAAGGTCAAGCCCGGCATCACCGGCTGGGCCCAGGTCAACGGCTGGCGCGGCGAGACCGACACCAGCGAGAAGCTCCAGCGCCGGGTCGAGCACGACCTGTACTACATCGAGAACTGGTCGGTGCTGTTCGATCTCCAGATCCTGCTGACCACGCCGTTCGCCCTCTTCAGGACCGAGAACGCGTACTGACCGGGCCGGGGCAGGCGGGACCCGGAAAACGAAGACAGGGCGGCTCGCGAGAGCCGCCCTGACCGTTCGTTGCGGACGCGGCGAAGCGGCTACGGCAGCGCGCCGGCCTTCTCCTTGGCCTTCATGATGGTGTCGCGGCAGGCATCGGCCTTGCCAGCCTTGTCCTCGCCGCGCGCCTTCTCGACGAGGTCGCGAGCCTCCTTCACGCCGCCGGCGGTGGAGGTCGTCGACGGGTCGCTGGGCTTGCCCCCGGGCGGCGCGGACAGCGCCTTGTCGGAATTCGACGAGGTCGTGCCGCCCACCGGCTCCTTGCCGGTCACCTTTTCCGCGCCGGCGCTGTCGAGGCGCCGCTCCAGCGTCGCGATCTCCTCGGAGCAGGAGCTCGCGAAGGCGGGCGCCGCGGAGACGAGGAGGAGGGCGGCCGAGACCGCGTGGACCAATCGCATGAGAACTCCCTGAAGCTTTTCGCGCGGGCGAGTGGCCCGCGTCGTTTCGGTTGCAGGGGGCAAGCGACGAAGCGCGACCGTGTTCCGGTGGCGTGAGGCCGCAGGCCCGCACGCGCCCCGCCGAACGCGAAGGGGGCGCGGACCTCCCGGTCCACGCCCCCTCCTCCCGGGCCCGCGGGGCAATCGATCCGCGCGGTCAGTACTTGCGGATGATCGGCTCCGCCATCGGGACCGGATCGGGGCCGAAGGCGTAGCGGATGCCGCCGTAGATCGAGAGCGGCTGCGCCAGCGTCGTCGTGCGCGGATCGTTGATGGTGAGGTTGCCGGCGACGGGCCCACGCTCGGCGAAGGTGCCGAAGTTGGCGTAGCGGTTGTTGGTCAGGTTGGTGATCAGGCCGAAAACCTGAAGGTTCGGCGTGACTTGGTAGGTGGTGTTGAGGCCGAGCACGAGGTAGGCCGGCAGCTTCGGGTTCAGGTTCGACTCGTCGCCGCGATAGTAGGCGGAGGAGAAGGCCTGGAGGTTCATGCCGAAGCGCCAGCCCGGCAGGACGAGGTAGTCGAAGCCGACCTTGAACTGGTGGTTGGGGATCAGCGGCACCTGGTTGCCGCGGGTCACGGCGATGGCGCCGTCGTCGGCCAGGGGGTTGTTGGGCGAGGACAGGGTTCCGTTGAACTGGAAGGTGGCGTCGATCAGGGCGTAGTTGGCGTAGACCGAGAGGTCGCCGCGGGTGTAGTCGGCCGCGACCTCGATGCCCTGCCGCTGGGTCGCCGGCACGTTGACGAAGTAGCCGCGCGCCGCGTTGCCGGGGGTCGCGAGCTGGATGATGTCGTTGGCGAGATCGGTGCGGAAGGCGCCGACCTTGTAGGTCACGAGGCCGCCCTCGTAGACGTTCGGGATCTGGCCGCGGATGCCGACCTCGTAGGTCTGTGCGGTGACCTGCTTGAGCGGCGGGTCGGCGACGAGCGAGTTCGGCAGCAGGCAGGGCCGGTCCGGGTTGGAGCAGGCGGTCTCGAGCGGCGTCGGCGCGCGGTTCGATTCCGAGTAGCCGCCGTAGAGCGACAGGCCCGGGGTGAAGCGGTAGGTCAGGCCCGCCACCGGGTTGATCTTGTTGTAGTAGTAGGTCCCGTTCACGTCCGGCGAGAAGCCGGTCTGGTCGGTCGTCGTGAGGCGGGCGAAGTTCAGGCGCGCCCCGGCGGTGAGCGACAGCGCGTCGGTCACGTCGAACGTGTCCGTCGCATAGAGGCCCATGTAGAGGTTCGAGCCGATGACGTTCGAGGGCGCGATGCCGAGCGCGGCCGCGGTCCGCAGCTGCGTCGTGCCGAGGCCGGGGATGGTGCCGTAGTACGGGTTGTTCGGATCGGTGGTGACCCGCAGATCCGGGTTGATGACGCCCAGCGTGCTCGACGACTTGAAGCTGAAGTCGGCGACGTCGATGCTGCCGCCGACGACGAAGCTGTTGCCGAAGCCGAAGATCTTGTCGCGGTTGGCCGCCTGGAGCGAGCCGCCGTAGCTCGTCGCCTCGGTCCTGGTCACGTCCAGCGTGCCGTAGGGCACGTTCGGGGTGAAGGGGATGCGCCGGTTGTTGGCGCCGAGGATGGTGAACTGGTTGCGGAAGGCGAGATTGGACTGTCCCGGCGCCTGGGCGAAGCCGTCATCCTCGAAGCAGAGGAAGCCGCGGTTGCTCGACTGGCGGCTGCAGTTCTCGAAGTTGCCGTCGTTGCCGTCGACGTAGGTGTTGCTGAAGCGGCGGAAATAGGCGTTTCCGGCGAGATCCCAGGTCGGCGAGATGTCGACGCGGCCGGTCACCTGCATGGTGCCCATCTCGGTCGTGGTGGTCTGCGGGAAGGTGAAGATCGCCCGCGGGTCGACATGGGTGAAATCCACCGGGGTCGCGGCGGCCGCGCCGAAGAAGGTCCGCGCGAAGTTGCCGATCAGGTGGAACTCGGAATCGAGGGTGCGGTAGCCGAGGTCGGTGTAGAGGCGCCCGATCGTCGACGGGCTCTCGTAGCGCCATCCGCGGTCGTTGAGGCCGTCGCCGTTGAAGTAGAAGCTCCACGGCCCGATCACCTTGCCGTACTCGAGCGAGCCGGCGATGCGGCCGTCCGAGCCGCCGAGCGCGGTGACCTCCGTGCCCTGCCAGGTGAAGCCGTTCTTCATCTGGATGTTGACCGCGCCGCCGATGGCGTTGAGGCCGAACACCGGGTTGCCGGTGACGATGTCGATGCGCTGGATCGCCGTCGGCGGGATCAGGTCGAACTGGACGGTGTCGCCGAAGGCCTCGTTGATGCGCACGCCGTTCTGGTAGACGGCCAGGCCCTGCGGCACGCCCTGCACCGGCGAGGCGGTGAAGCCGCGGTAGTTCACGTCGGTGCGGTTGGAGTTGCCCTGCGAATCCGACAGGTTGAGGCCGGGCGTGCGCCGCGCCAGCGTGGCCACCGCGTTGAAGGTGCCGCGATCGATGTCGAGGTCGGCCGCCGTGACGGTCTCGACCGTGCTCGGGATCTTGTAGAGCGGCTGCTCGCCGCCGCGCAGGCGCGGCAGGCCGGCGGAGGAGAGCGGCGCCGCGCTCGGCGACACGACCGGGGTCGCGCCGAGCGGCGGGGCGGCCAGCGTGCTGCCCGAGCCCGACCCGCCGACCGGGGTCGTCGCCACGACGCTGATCTCCGACAGCGTCACTGAACTCTGTGCGTAGGCTGCACCCGGCAGCAATGCCACCGAGGCGATCAGGCTTCCGCGAAGCGCCCGCATTGTCATTCCCCAACCCCGAACCGTCGAACAGCGTGCCCCCTCTGCGGCGGGCTTGCCCAGCACTCATGCAAGGCGCGTCGAGATCGGACAATCGCGGGACGACCGTGATCCGGCGGAAAACGCCGCTCACGGGGCCGTTACGCGCGGAAACGGATGACCCGTGGTCCGCGTGCAACAGATTTTCTATGTCTCATCAAAGGCTTAGGGAGTGTTCGGCAATGCTGCCCGGGACGATTCGGCAACCCGGTTCCGGGTCGCCGGGCGGCGTCAGAGCCTGGCCTGGATCTTCTTGGCGATCTCGCCGAGGCGCTGCTCCAGGAGCTGCGGCACCTCGCAGACGTAGGTCAGCGACTGGCTGCGCTCCTGGAAGATGCGGCGATCCCAGGCGAACTTGGTCTCGATGTCGGATTGCTCCTTCGAGACCTCGCGGGCGTCGGCCGCGCTCGGGCCGTCCTTGGTCTGGCTGATGGTGTCGGCCTCGTCGCGGATGCGCTCGGCCATGCGGCGCTGTCCCTGCGCGTAGCGCGCGATCCCGCTCATCACCTTGTCGCGCTCGCCGTTGATGACCTCGAGCACGCCCGCATAGACGTGGGCGAGGCCCTTGGCCTTGTCGGCCGCCGGCACCTTGGCGACGTAGGCGTCGATCAGCGGATCGACCTCGGTGAGCTCGGTCCGGCGGGAGGCGAGCTTCTGCGCCAGCACCGCGGCGTCGTTATCGTCGCCCCAGGCGCCGGCGGCGGCGATGTCCGGCCCGGTCCAGAACTGGCCGGGGCTCAGGGTCGCGACCTTGCGCTGGACGCAGGGCCAGTCCGGGTCGGTCCTGGGCTGCGCCAGCGCGGGCGCGGCGAGGCCGGCCAGGGCGACGCCGAGGGCGGCGAGGGAGCAGAAGCGGGAAGCGATCATGACGGGTCTCCGGCCGGGCCGCCGCGCCGGGCCATGATGCCGCGGCCGGGATCGTAGGCGACGACGGCGAGGGTGAAGAAGGCGAGGGTCACGCCGAGCACGACCGCGCACGAGACCGGCTCGAACTGCCCGTAGAGGGCGAAGCGCACGAGCTGGACGGCGTGGGTGAAGGGATTGCACTGGCAGATCCAGTACAGCGTCTCCGAGGATTCGCGGATGCGCCAGAGCGGGTAGAGCGCCGACGAGGCGAAGAACATCGGGAAGATCACGAAGTTCATCACGCTGGCGAAGTTCTCGAGCTGCTTGACCATCGACGACAGCAGCAGGCCGATCGAGCCGAGCATCAGCCCGGCGGCGATGAAGGCCGGCAGGGCCGCGAGGTAGCCGACGGCCGGGATGTCGAGGTCCCAGAACCAGGCGATGGCCAGGAAGGCATAGGCCTGCACCACCGAGACGGTGACGCCGGCGATCAGCTTGGCGAGCAGCAGCAGCCAGCGCGGATACGGGCTCGTCAGCAGCACCTTCATCGAGCCGACCTCGCGGTCGTAGACCATCGAGAGCGAGGATTGCATGCCGTTGAACAGCTGGATCATCACCGCCAGCCCCGGCACCACGTAGACCTCGTAGAGCACGTAGGTCTGGTACGGCGGCTCGATCGACACGCCGAGGGTGTTGCGGAAGCCCGCCGCGAAAATGAACAGCCATACCAGCGGCCGCACCAGCGCCGAGAAGAACCGCTCCTTCTGGTTGAAGAAGCGCAACAGCTCGCGCCGGACGATGCCGCCGAGGCAGATCAGGTAGCCGACCCCGTCGAGCCGGCCGAGATGGGCGGGCGGGCGCGTCGCGTCCGCCGCCACGGTGCGGGCGTCGACCGCCGTCGGCGTGCCGATGGGCGTGCTCATGCAGCCTCCCTCGCCGGCTTGGCCGGCTCGGCCACGAGCCGGCGGAACGCCTCCTCGAGGGTTTCGTCGGCCCCGCCGATGGTGCCGGCCCGTCCGCGCGCGACGATGCGGCCCCGGTGCAGCACCACCGCGTCGTCCTCCGCCGCGATCTCCTCGAAGATGTGGGTCGCCCACAGCACCGAGAGCCCCTCCTCGCGCACGAGCGCGCGGACGATCGCGACGATGTCGGCCCGCGATTCGAGGTCGAGACCGACGGTGGGCTCGTCGAGCAGCAGCAGGCTCGGATGGTGGACCAGCGAGCGCGCGATCTCGATGCGGCGCGACTGGCCACCGGAAAGCGTCCGCACCTTGTCGGCGCGCCGGTCCGCCAGCCCGACCCGGTCGAGCAGCACCGCGATCCGCGCCTTGGCGGCCTTGCGCGCGATGCCGTGAAGCGCCGCGTGATAGAGCAGGTTCTGCTCGACGGTGAGGTCGGTGTCCAAGGTCCGTGCCTGGAACACCACGCCGAGGCGGGCGAGCGCGCGCGACGGCTCGCGGTCGAGGGCGTGGCCGAAGATCGCGACCCGGCCGTGGCGGTTGTTGTAGAGCCGGGTGATCAGGGAGAACAGCGTGGTCTTGCCGGCGCCGTTGGGCCCGAGCAGCGCCATGAAGCGCCCGCGCTCGACGGTGATCGACACGTCCGACAGCGCCCGGCGCGCGCCGAAGCTGTGGCTGACGTCGGCCACCTCCAGCGCCGGGGCCTCGCCCGCCGGACGCCCGCCCGCACCCATCGCCCGAGCGCCCTCGCTCATCGCCCGAGGACCCTTCTGGCATCGCCGACCGCGTCGAGGCACTCGTCGAACTCGCCCTCGCCCTGCTCGCGCTCGGCCACGCGCAGGGCCTTTTTCAGCTTCGGCAGCGCCGCCTCGGGCGGGTTCTGCGCGAGCGCATCCCTGATCATGGCGATGCCGTCCGCGCAGGCGGCCTTGTCGTCGGCCAGCGCCGGCGTGCTCAAGAGGAGGCTGGCGAGAAGAAGCGTCCGCATCATTCCACCGTGCGTCATTTCACAGTGATCGTGCCGGCGACGCCCTTCGACTCCAGGCCGCGGGCCTCCCAGGTGTACTTGCCCGGCTTGATCGCCACGAACTCGATCGCGATCTCGCCCGGATCGTCGAACTCGAGGTGATCCGGCGGGCCGCCGCCGTGGATCTCCTTGTGCTCGATGACGATCTGGTTCCACCAGATGTAGCGGAAGAACTCGGTCGCGTAGACCTTGTACTCCTGATGGCCCTTGGCGATGATCCGCAGCCGGTAGGCCTTGCCGGATTCGAGCTCGATGTCCTTGTTCTCGACGACGAAGTCGTTGCCCTCCTCGTTGCCGAGGACCAGGTCGGGCAGGGTCTCGCGCTTCTTGGTGAGATCGAGCGCGACGGCCGGGCCGGCCGCCAGGATCGCGGCCAGCCCCAGCGCCGCCCATCGAAGACCTCGTGTCATCCTGTTCCCCCCCGCGCTGCCGTTCGCGGCAGTCGTGCTTGCGAAAACTCAGTTCGGCGAGATCGCCACGCCCCAGGGCAGCAGGCCGACCGGGATGCTCTTGACCACCTTCTCGGCCGCCACGTCGACCACCGAGACGTCGTTGGAGGTGCCGTTGGTGGAGAACAGCAGCGACTGGTCCGGCGTGAAGGCGAGCTGCCACACCCTCTGGCCCACCGGCAGGTACTTCTGCACGTCGTAGGTCTTGGCATCGATCACCGCGATGCGGTTGGCGGGCCCGAGGGCGACGAAGGCCTTGGTCCCGTCCTGGGTGATGCGGATGCCCACCGGCTGGATCGCCTCGTCGTTCACGCTCGGGATCTTGAAGGTGATCTTCTTCACCACGCGCCGCGCCGCCACGTCGATCACGCTGACCGTGCCGCCGACCTCGGCCGAGACCCAGAGGAACTTGCCGTCCGCCGTGAACTCGGCGAAGCGCGGACGGGCGTCGACCAGCACGTTGTCGGTCACCTGGAAGGTCTTGGTGTCGATGAAGTGGGCCATGTTGGTGGTCTCGGAGGTGTTCACCAGGATCTTGCCGTCCGGCGACAGGCCCATGCCCTCCGGCTCGACGCCGACGGGGACCTCGGCGAGCACCTTGTTCTTCTCGATGTCGATGATCGTGACCTGGCTGTCGTCCTCGTTGGCGACGTAGAGCGGGTTGCCGCTGCGATCGAGGATGAACTGCTCGGGATCGGGGCCGGAGCGCAGCGAGCGCACCACCTTGCCGGTGGCGGTGTCGAGCACGTCGATGCGGTCGTCGTCGCTGGCGCAGACGAAGACCTCCTTGCCGTCCTTGCTCACGGTGATGCCGCGGGGGCGGCGCCCGACCTTCCAAGTCGCCGTCACCGCCATCGTCGCGGTGTCGATCACGCTGACCGAGTTGCCCTTCTCGTTGGAGACGTAGACCGTGTAGGCCTGCGCCGGCACCGACGCCAGGAGCGCCGCGCCGAGCGCGGCGAGCCCCAACCCTGCTCTCACGCAGCGGTCCATTCGCGATCCTCCCCCTGGCCTGGCGGCAAGCTTGGCACTCTGGCGGTGCCGAAATCCCGACGGACGACAGTGTAGTGCGTTTCGTGCCCGCGGCGAGGGCGACGGAACCGCGCTGCGGACTTCACGCGGCGGAACGCCGTCCTCGTGCGTCCCGGCGCGCTCACTGGAACTTGCAGGTCGTCTCGGGCAGGTCGGTCCCGAGGGTGTCGAGCGGCGTGCGCTGGTGCAGGAAGCCCTGCTCGGGCGCCACCGAGACCAGGGCCTTCGGCTGCACCACGATCAGCGGCTGGCGCAGCTGGTGGTCCCAGGGGCGGAAGCTCAGCGACACGCCCTTGTAGGCGGAGAGGGCGAAGGCCGGGTCGCTCAGGTAGGCGGCCAGCACCGCCGGGTCGGCGGTCTTGCGGTCGGTCTCGGCATTGCTGACGACGCGGATCGCGGCCCAGACCTGGTAGTCCAGCGGACGCATCAGCCGGCCGGAGAGGCGGCGGAAGCGGTTCTGCGCCTGGGCGGCGCCCCAGGTCTCCAGCACCGGCGACCAGGTGGTGGCGACGAGCCCCTGCGTGCCGCCGACGGGCCGCGGGTCGACGGTGCGATAGGGGACGTAGTCGCCCCAGTCGGCCTCCTCGTCGGCCACGATCGCCATGTCGTAGTCGAGCCCGCGGGTGAAGACCATCGCCTCGGCGCGGGTCGGCGTGTCGCCGCGCGCTTTGGCCAGCGGCCCGAAGGTCCAGGGCTTCTCCGCCGTGATCTTGAGAGCGAACTTCCTGGCCGAGTTGCGCATCGCGTCGGCATAGAGCTTGTCCGCGTCGGTCGGGCCGACGATCAGGAACAGCTTCCGCCAGCGCATCACGGTGAGGTACTGCGCCAGCGCGTCGGTCTGCATCGCCCGACTCGGGGCGACGTGGAACACGTTCCTGCGGCAATCGGCACCGCGCAGGCGGTCGTCGGGGGCCGCCGCGTTCAGCACCACGGCGCCCTTGCCGTCGGCGCGTGCCGCCTCCGAGACGGCGAGCACCTCGTCGGCCGGCAGCGCCAGGACGAGGAAGCGGATGCCCTTGCCGAGCAGCGCCTTCGCCGCGTCGACCGCGCTCGGGCCCCCCTCGGTGAGCGCGATCTCGTCGAGGGCGTAGCTCTGCTTGATGAAGCGGCCGGTGGTGTTGTTGTCGGCGATGGCCATCTTCGCGCCGGCCAGGCCCTCGTCCTCGGGCGCGGCCTCCGCGTCGTAGGAGGACGGCGCGGGCTGCGGCCGGTAGATCAGGCCGACATGGGTGGCGGCCGGTTCCGCGGGCGCGGCCGGCGCGGCGGCGGGCTCTTGGGCTGCCGCCGGGCCGGCCAGCGCCAGGGCGAGCAGCGCCGCAGCACCGAGGGAACGTGCAGGATCGTGCAGGATGGCGTGCAGGGAGGCGTGCATGGGGGCGGGACGTAACAGCATTCCGGGCGCGGACTCAAACGTTAAGCGCGCGCCGATCATTGCCAAAATTCCCCGCCGCGCGACCTTATGCCGGGATGCGGCCGGCGTTGCGGCCGGCGCCGATGCCTCCGACCGGAGTTCCGTCATGATCTTTCGCGGCAAGATCTTTCGCGACGACGCCTTTCGCGCCTGCCGCCTCGCGGTTCCCCTCGTGCTCTCTGCCGCCCTCTCTGCCGCCTGCCATCCGGGCGCGGCGGCGGCCGAGCCGTCGAAGGCCGCGGTCTTCCCGGTCGAGCTGTTCGATCCGGGCGTCGTCGGCGGCCGCAAGGCCCGGCCCGACGAGGCGCGCAAGCTCGCCCTGGTCACCGAGGAGCTGCGCGGCGCGCTCAAGGACAAGGGCGGCCTCGAGCCCGTCGACACCGCGCCGCAGGCGGCCGAGGTGAACAAGCAGGGACCGCTCTACAAGTGCGACGGCTGCGCCGCCCCGATCGCCAAGGCCCTGGGTGCGGATCTCGCCGTGACCGGCTATGTGGAGAAGGGGTCGGGCCAGATCTTCAACCTCAACGTCGTCATCGCCGACGCCGCCACCGGCAAGGTGGTGCGCGGCGGGCAGGTGGTGATCCGGGCCGACACCGACGACACCTGGACGCATGCCATGCGCTGGATCGTCAAGAACCGCCTGCTCGCCGAGCCCCTGCCCGGCAAGTCGTGATGTCGTCCGGCGCCCGCGCCGCCCCCGAGCCGTCCCCGTTCAGGTCGCCCGTGTCCGAGTCCGCACCTCCGTTTCCGACAAATCCCCTCCCCCGCCTCCTCGTCAGCGTCCGCGACGCCGCCGAGGCCGAGGCCGCGATCCGCGCCGGGGCCGACCTGATCGACGCCAAGGACCCGGAGAACGGGGCGCTCGGCGCCCTCCCCCCGGAGACCGTCCGCGCCATCGTCGCGCGCACCGCCGGCCGCGCCGCCACGAGCGCGGTCGCCGGCGAGCCGGCGGCGGCGGAGCGGCAGGCCGCGATCCGCGCCATGGCGGAGACCGGGGTCGGCTGGGTCAAGGTCGCGGTCCGCCCCGACTGGCTCGCCGATCCCGCCTCCCTTCGCGCGGCCGGCGCGGCCGCGCCCGGCCGACTCGTCGCCGTGCTGTTCGCCGAGGACGACCCCGCGCCGGACTGCGCGCCGCGGCTCGCGGCGGCGGGCTTCATCGGCGCGATGATCGACACGGCGGTTAAGGACGGGCGCCGCCTGCCCAACCTGATCGACGGGGCGCGCCTGGCCGCTTTCACCGCCGCGGCCCGTGCCGCCGGGCTGCTGTCGGGGCTCGCCGGGTCGCTGCGCGTCGGCGACATCCCCGGGCTTGCCGCCCACCGCCCGGACTATCTCGGCTTCCGCGGCGGCCTCTGCCGCGACGGCGACCGCCGCAACGCCCTCGACGCGCAGCGGATCGCCGAGGCCGTGCGGGCGCTCCGCCGGCCGGCCGCGCGAGACGCGGCGTGAGCGTGCACACCGTCGTCAAGGTCGGCGGCAGCCTCTGCGCCGACCCGGCACGCCTGCAAGCGCTGCTCGCCGCGCTCGCCGACGGCGCCTTCGGCCCGTGCCTCGTCGTGCCGGGCGGCGGCGCCTTCGCCGACGCGGTGCGGCTCGACCAGGCGCGTCTCGGCTTCGACGACGCGGAGGCGCATCGCCGCGCGCTCGATGCGATGAGCCGGATGGCGGGGTGTTTCCACGCCATCGAGCCGCGCCTCCTTCCCTTCTCCCTCCCCCGCAAGGGGGGGAGGGAGAGTGCCGTATCGGCTATCTGGGACCCCATCGCCCTCCGCGCCGGCCATCCGGACATCCCGGAATCCTGGGACGTGACCTCCGACAGCCTCGCGCTCTGGGCGGCGACGCGGATCGAGGCCGCCCGCTGCATCCTGGTGAAGTCCGCCGACGCCCCGGCGGGCGCCGACGCGTGCGACCTCGCCCGGATCGGCCTCGTCGACGCCGCGTTCCCGGCCTTCGCCGGCCGCTACCGCGGCGCGGTCTCGATCCTCGGCCCCGCCGGCGCGCGGCCGGTCCACGCGCGGGCCGCCGCATGAGCGCCGCGCCCGAGCACCTGGTCTTCGTCACCGGCAAGCTCGCCCGCGCCCGGCTGGAGAAGGTCGCGAGCGCCCTGCCCCCGGAGCGGTTCGCCTGGAGCATCGCCGATTCCGGGGTGAAGGTCGCCGCGCTGATGACCGAGGAGATCATCAAGCGCCGCGTCACCCTGCCCGAGGGCGCCACCCGCATCATCCTGCCCGGGCGCTGCCGGGCGAACCCGGAGGCCTTGGCCGCGCATTTCGGCCTGCCGGTCGAGCGCGGCCCCGACGAGATCGTCGACCTGCCGGCCCATCTCGGGCTCGCCGGCCGCAAGGTCGACCTGTCGCGCCACGACCTGCGCATCTTCTCCGAGATCGTCGACGCCTCGAAGATGACGGCCGCCGAGGTGGTGGCCAAGGGCCTGGACCTGGCGCGCCGGGGCGCCGACGTGATCGACCTCGGCGGCCTGCCGGACACCGATTTCCCGCATCTCGAGGATTGCGTGCGCGGGCTGAAGGCGCAGGGCCTCAAGGTCAGCGTCGATTCCTTCTCGATCGACGAGCTGCGCCGGGGTGCGGCCGCCGGGGCCGACTTCCTGCTCAGCCTCAACGAGGAGACGCTGGACCTCGCCTTCGAGACGGATGCGGTGCCGATCCTGGTGCCGATGCGGCCCGACGACCTGCCCTCCCTCGACCGCGCGATCGCGCGGATGGTGGAGGCGGGGCGCCCGTTCATCGCCGACCCGATCCTCGAGCCGATCCATTTCGGCTTCGTCGACTCGATCGCGCGCTACCGCGCCACCCGCGCGCGCTGGCCCGACATCGCGATGATGATGGGCACCGGCAACCTCACGGAGCTGACGGAGGCCGACAGCCTCGGGATCACCGCGCTCCTCGTCGGGATGTGTTCGGAGCTGTCGATCGGCAACGTCCTGATCGTGCAGGTCTCGAACCACACCCGCCGCACGGTCGAGGAACACGATGCCGCGAGGCGGGTGATGTTCGCGGCCAAGGCCGACGCCGCGCTGCCGAAGGGCTACGGCCGGGCACTTCTGGCACTTCACGACAAGCGTCCCTTCGTGCAAACGCCCGACGAGATCGCGGCCCTGGCGGCGCAGGTCCGCGACCCGAACTACCGGATCGCGGTCGCCGAGGACGGGATCCACCTCTACAACCGCGACGTCCACAAGGTCGGCACCGACGCGATGGCCTTCTTCACCGACCTCGACGTCGCCAGCGACGGCGCCCACGCGTTCTACCTCGGGGGCGAGCTGACCAAGGCCGAGACCGCGTGGCGCTTAGGCAAGCGCTACGTGCAGGACGAGCCGCTCGACTGGGCCTGCGCCGCCGAAGCCGAGGTCGAGGACACCACCGCCTTCAAGAAGGCCGGCCATACCAAGCATTCCGGCCCGGACGCGCCGCAGGGCGCGCGCGACGCGCAGGTTCCGGCCGAGGCCGGCGCCTCGGCGCCCCGCACCATCGCGCCGGACGCGGCCGCGGCCGAGGCGTCGGTGTCGGAAACGCCCCGGGCGCCCGCGCAAAAGCTCGTCTGCGGCAAGCTCGTGCCGGCCGGGGAGGCCTGAGCCGGTGCCGCTGATCCTCGAGACGATCGTCACGACGCTCTCGCGAGAGGGCGCCCTGCACCTCGTGCCCTTCGGCCTGATCGCGGAGGGCGACGACTACGTGCTGGCGCCGTTCCGGCCCTCGCCGACGATCCTCAACCTCGAGGCCAACCCCTGCTTCTGCGCCTCGAGCCCGCGCGACGTGCGGGTGATCGCCGGCGCGGTCACCGGGCGCCGGGACTGGCCGACGGTGGCGTGCGACCGCATCCCGGGCCGGCGCCTCGCCGACAGCTTCGGCCACGCCGAGTTCGAGGTCGCGGCGGTCGAGGCCGACCCGACCCGGCCGCGCTACCGCGGGCGCCAGGTCCACGCGGCGGCGCACGCCCCGTTCATCGGCTACAACCGGGCGCAGGCCGCGGTGCTGGAGGCGGCGATCCTCTCGACGCGGCTCCACATGCTGACGCCCGACAAGGTCATGGCCGAGATGCGCTATCTCGCCATCGCGATATCCAAGACGGCCGGCCCGCGCGAGCGGGAGGCCTGGGACTGGATCGAGGACAAGGTCGCCGCCCATCTCGGGACGGACGGCCGCATCCTCGCCGACACCGCCGCCGCACGAGACGGCGGATCAGGAGTGACACCCCCATGAGGATCGAGCTGCCCATGATGAGAAGACTGGCCCTCACGAGCGCCGTGGTGATCGCCGCGGTGGCGGCGACCACGGCCCAGGCCCACGGCCCGACCCGCAAGAAGGTCGAGGAGACCGTCGAGATCAACGCCAGCCCGGACAAGGTCTGGAAGGTGATCGGCAACTTCCAGGACATGAGCTGGCTGCCGCTGGTCGAGAAGACCGAGGGCAAGGAGGGCAACACCCCCGACAAGGCCACCCGCGTCCTCACGCTCAAGGGCGGCGCCACCGTCGAGGAGAGCCTGTACAAGTACTCCGCCGAGAAGATGAGCTACTCGTACCGGATCACCAAGGTCGACGTGAAGACCCTGCCGGTGAACGATTACTCGTCCACGCTCAAGGTCGAGGCGGACGGCGACGGCAAGTCGAAGGTGTCGTGGGACGGCGCGTTCTACCGCGGCTACATGAACAACGATCCGCCGCCCGAGCTGAACGACGAGGCCTCGCAGAAGGCCGTGCGCGGCCTCTACCGCACCGGTCTCGACGCGCTGAAGGCGCAGGTCGAGAAGGGCTCTTGAGCCGTTCGATCACATCGCGACGCGGAGGCCGGCTGCGCGCCGGCCTCTCGCTCGCCCTCGCCCTGTGGCTCGTGCCGCTCGCCGCGCGCGCCGCCGAGGCGGTGGTCACGGTGCAGGGCGACAACGCCGTCGACGTGATCGATCTCGAGGCCGGCACGATCCTGCAGCGCATCCCGGTCGCCGGCTCGCCCGCCGGCATCGCGCTCTCCCCCGATCGCAGGACCGCCTACGTGACCTGCCCAGACGCGCCGGGCATCGCCGTCGTCGACCTGACCGCGCGCAAGGTCGCGCAGGTTCTGGCCCTTCCGGGCGGCCCGCTCGGCATCGCGGCGAACCCGAGGAGCGGCGCCGTCTACGTCGCCGACTGGTACGCCAAGCGGGTGTTCGTGCTGGTGCCGGGTGAGGCGGGCCTCAGGCTCGACGGCGAGATCGCGGTCGGGGCCTCGCCGTCGGGCATCGCGGTGACGCCGGACGGCGCGATGCTGCTGGTGGCCAACCGCGAGGCGGACACGGTCTCGGTGGTCGACGCCGCGACCCGCCGCGAGACCGGGACGATCGCCGTCGGCCATCATCCCTTCGGCATCACCCTCGATGCGCAAGCCAAGCGCGCCTACACCGCCAACGTCACCGGCGACGACGTGTCGGTGATCGACCTCGCCGCGGCGCGCGAGGTCGGCCGGGTGAAGACCGGCCAGCGCCCCTACGTGATCGCCCTGACGGGGGAGCGCGGCTTCGTCACCGACCAGTATTCCGGCACCGTCACGGTGTTCGATCCAGCCACCCTCGCCCCCGTGACCCGGATCGAGGTCGGCGACCACCCCGAGGGCATCGCCGCCACCGCCGACGGGCGCTCGGTGATCGTCGCCAACTGGGGCTCGAACACGCTCTCGGTCATCGACGCGCGGACGCTGACGGTGACCCGCGAGATCAAGACCGACGACAGCCCGCGGGCGTTCGGGGATTTTCTGCGCTGACGTCGCGCCGGGCGGAAGCCTGACGTGGCGCGGGTCCCTTCCCCCAGGGGGAGGACAGGATGAGGGGCGTGCGTTTTCCGGAGCGGTCACGCCCCTCACCCCAACCCTCTCCCCGTGGATGAGGGCGTGGTCCTGCGGTCGATCACGCCGCCTCGGGCGGCTCGCCGTCCTCCGGGCCCTCCGGCGCGTGCAGCATGTCCTCCAGCTCGTCGATCAGCCGGTCGATCTGGTCGGGCGTCGCCAGCACCTTGACGGTCTCGCCGTCCTCGGTGGCGAGCGCGAGCTCGATATGCGGGCCGACCCGGGCGGTGAGGACGCGGGCGAGGATCTTCAGGGCGCTCATCGGTCTTCCTTCGAAACCAGCGTGTCGGCGGAGAGCAGCGCGACGGCGAGCGCCGGGCCGCAGGTGGAGGCCCAGTCTGGCCGGCCGGCGATGCGATCCGCCAGCACCTCGGTGAAGGGCAGGCAGCGCCGGCCGAGGCGCCGGGCGAGGGCGTCGGCCAGGAAGGCGCCCGCGCCGCAGGCGATCACGGGGGCCGCGGCCGGGATGTCGGGGCGCGAGAGCAGGGTGGCGGCCGCGTCGTGGAGCAGGCGCAGCTGCGCCTCGGCGAAGTGGCCGGCAAGCGCCCGCCAGTCCTCGTCCGTCCCCTCCCCGCGGTCGCGGCCGATCATCCGGGCGAGCCGCGTCTCGCTTTCGGGCACCGACTTGCCCTTGCCGTCGCCGCTCGCCTGCTGGTCGGCGCCCTCGGGAAGGTCGCCGGTGATGCGGTGGACGTCGGCCGCGTGCGCGAAGGTCTCGGACATCAGCCGGGTGCGGCGGCCCCGGAACGGCGCATGGTCGGAAAGCGCCAGCAGCGGCGTGCGCACGACGCCGGTATAGACGAGCTCCCCCGTCTCCAGCCGCTCGGCGTCGCTGTAGCCGGCGGCGGCGGCGCGGCCTCCGACGATCGGGATCAGGTCGGCGGTGGTCGAGCCGACGTCGACGAGCAGCGCGTCGGGCACGTGCCGCCCGAGCAGGGCCGCGGTGGCGTGCCAGTTCGCCGAGGCGATCTCCGCGGCGTTCGGCTCCGCATCCCGCGGCGCGACGAAGCCGGCGCGCCCGGCATAGATCGCGACCTCGCCGGCCAGGTGCGTCGCCGCCCAGCCCGCGAGCTGCGCGACGCCGTCCGTCCGGTCGGCGAAGCAGTCGGTGAGCTCGCCGGTCATCGTCACGGCGTGCGCCGCCTCCCCCCGCGCCCAGTCGGGCAGCCCGGCGAAGGTGGCGTCGAGGGCGGGCAGCCCGCGCCAGAGCGGGCACGGCGCCTGCACCACCGCGCGGACGATGCCGCCCTCGACCAGCGCCGCCTTGACGTGCACCCCGCCGAGATCCCATCCGATCGTCCTGGCAGGGCGGGGAAGCGGATGCGCGGCGGGCAAGGGCGATCTCACTGATGGGCGACGCAGAGGGCGAGGGCGCGACGACGCCGTTCGCGGTGATTCCGGTGATCGACCTGCGCCACGGGCGGGTGGTGCGGGCACGCGCCGGCGAGCGACAGAGCTATGCCCCGATCGAGACCCCGTTGGCAAAGGGCTCGGCGCCGGCCGACATCGCCCGCGGCCTCCTCGCCGCGGTCCCGGCGCGGACGCTCTACGTCGCCGACCTCGACGCGATCGTCGATCGTGCCCCGCCCGACCTCGGGGCGCTGGCGGCGATCGCGCGGGCCTGCCCCGGCATCGGCCTCTGGGTCGATGCGGGCTTCGCCGAGGCGGCGACGGTCGAGGCCTTCCTCGCCGCCGGGCTCGGCCGCCCCGTGATCGGCAGCGAGAGCCAGGCCGACGAGGGCCTCGTCGTCCGCCTCGGCGACCGGGCCGTGCTCTCGCTCGACAGCCGCGGCGCGAGCCGGCTCGGGCCGCCCGGCCTGCATGCGGATGCCCGCCACTGGCCGCCGGAGGTGATCGTGATGACGCTCGCCCGCATCGGCGTCGGATCGGGGCCGGACCTCGCCGGGCTGGAAGCTGCCGCGCGCCTGGCCCCCGGCCGCCGGATCTACGCCGCCGGCGGCGTGCGCGGCCCGGACGACCTCGCCGCGCTCCGTCGCGCCGGGGTCGCGGGCGCCCTGGTCGCGTCGGCGATCCATGACGGCACCCTCCGCGCCGAGGACCTGCCCTGAACCTTCCGGCCGTGGCACGCCGCTGCTAGGGTGCCGGCAGGCACCGAGCGAAACGCGACAGACGGCAAGACCAATGGAAAAATTCACCACCCTGGAGGGCGTCGCGGCGCCCATGCGGATCATCAACGTCGACACCGACCGGATCATCCCGAAGCAGTACCTCAAGACGATCAAGCGCACCGGCCTCGGCAAGGGGCTGTTCGCCGAGATGCGCTACCGGGACGACGGCTCGGAGAACCCGGACTTCGTGCTCAACCAGCCGGCCTACCGCAACGCCAGGATCCTGGTGGCGGGCGACAATTTCGGCTGCGGCTCGTCGCGCGAGCACGCGCCCTGGGCGCTGACCGATTTCGGCATCCGCTGCGTGATCTCGACGAGCTTCGCCGACATCTTCTTCAACAACTGCGCCAAGAACGGCATCCTGGCGATCGTGGTCTCTCCGGAAGACCTCGAGAAGCTGTTCGAGGATGCCGAGCGCGGCGCCAACGCCACCCTCTCGGTCGACCTCGAAGCGCAGACCATCCGGGGCCCGGACGGCGGCACGCTGCACTTCGACATCGATCCCGGCCGCAAGGAGAGCCTGCTCAACGGCCTCGACGAGATCGGCCTGACCCTCAAGCGCGCCCCGAAGATCGACGCCTACGAGGACAAGCTGGCCGCGCGCGGCTGGGCGTGAGCGCGGCCGGACCGCGGGGGAGCGTCCGCACCGCGATCCGGCCTTAAGCCTGCGTTAACCGTTCCCTCATCAGGCTCCGGCGCCCCGGACACCATGCGAGCGACGACGATGCGGCGAGACTCCTGGCAGCGATCCTCCCGCAGGCCGATCCTGCCGTGGCTCGCCCTCGCCTGCCTCACGGCGACCGGCGCGCGGGCCGACTTCCAGTCCTGCCTCGCCGGCCTGCAGCAGCAGGCGGCGGCGCAGGGCGTGTCGGCGCAGGCGTTCCGCAGCGCCACCGACGGGATCAGCTTCGACGACAAGGTGATCGAGCTCTCCCAGGCGCAGCCCGAGTTCAAGACGCCGATCTGGGACTACATGGCGGCCCTGGTCGACGACGAGCGCGTCGACGACGGCAAGGCGGCGATGCGCCAGTACGGGCAGGCCCTGGCGCAGGCCGAGGCCCGCTACGGCGTCGACCGCTTCACCATCGCCGCGGTCTGGGGCGTGGAATCGAACTTCGGCAAGAACCTCGGCAAGATGCCGCTGGTGCAGTCGCTGGCGACGCTGGCCTGCTCCGGCAACCGCCGCCGCGACTTCTTCCGCGGCGAGCTGATGGCGACGCTGAAGATCATCGACCGCGGCGACATCGAGCCCGGCCGCCTCACCGGCTCCTGGGCCGGCGCCTTCGGCCAGACCCAGTTCATGCCGACGACCTACCAGCGCCTCGCCGTCGACCTCGACGGCGACGGCCGCCGCGACGTGGTCGACTCGGTGCCCGACGCCGTCGGCTCGACCGCGAACTTCCTGCACGTCGCGAAGTGGTCGAACGGCCAGGGCTGGGGCTACGAGGTCAAGCTGCCGGCCGGCTTCAACGCCGGTGCCGCGGGGCGGAAGAACAAGAAGCCGGTCGGCCACTGGGCCGCGCTCGGCGTCAAGCGCATCGACGGGCGCCCGCTCTCGGCCGAGGGTCCCGTCGGCATCATGATCCCGGCCGGGATCGAGGGGCCCGCCTTCCTCGTCACCAGGAACTTCGACGCGATCTACTCCTACAACGCCGCCGAATCCTACGGGCTCGCAATCGCCGTGCTCTCCGACCGCCTGCGCGGCCGGCCCGGCATCCAGGCGGAGTGGCCGACCGACGACCCGCCGCTGTCGCGGGCCGAGCGCCGCGACCTCCAGGCCCGGCTGACGGCGCGCGGCTACGACGTCGGCGAGCCGGACGGCAAGGTCGGCGCCAAGACCCGCGACGCGATCAAGGAGATCGAGCGCAGCCTCGGCATGCCGCAGACCGGCCGTCCGGGCGCGAAGGTGCTGGAAGCGTTGCGCCGGTGAGCCGGCGCCTGATCGGCTCGGGCTCGCCGTTCGAGGCCGCCTACGGCTATTCGCGCGCGGTCGTGACGGGCGGCTTCGTGTTCGTCGCCGGCACCACCGGCTACGATGACGCGACGATGACGATGCCGGAGGAGGCCGCGGCGCAGGCCGAGGCGTGCTGGCGCACCATCGCATCGGTGCTCGCCGAGGCCGGATCCGGCCTGGAGCGCATCGTGCGGGCGACCTACTACGTCACCGATCGGGCGGATGCCGAGACGGTGCTCGCGGTCTGCGGGCGCGTGCTGGCCCAGGTCCGGCCGGCCGCGACGCTCCTCGTCGTCGCCGGCCTGCTGCGCCCCGAGATGAAGCTCGAGATCGAGGTCACGGCGACCTTAGGGTGAGACGGTTGCGCCGCCCGATCAGTAGGGCGTCCCGTAATACGGCCGGCGGACCGGGCGGTAGCGGTCCTGAACGGGACGGCCATAGCCGTCGCCGTACGCCCCGAGATAGGGATCGAGCCGCGGATCGCGGTAGTTGCCGTTGTTGACGCCGGCCGAGCGGTCGTTGCCGTTCAGTGCCGCGTAGGGCGAGAGGCCGCTGCCGCTGTCGCTGCCACCGCCTCCACCGCCGCCGCGCGCGAGCACGGCGCCGGTCGAGCCGAGAATGAGGCCTGCCGCCAGCACGGCCCGAACCGTCTTCCGCGTCGTCGTCTTGACTGCCATCGTCGCCTCCCGATCTCGCTGCATGCCGGATCCAGGCGAAAAACCGGTCGCGGCGACGCGAGGTTCCCGAGGGCCGGGGGCGACGAAAGCGCCGACCTTCTCTCCGCCACCGGTCGTCGACGCGGCAGGGCCCGTCGCCCGGGATTCGAGCAGACCCCGATGACCCCCGGCGGCGACGGCGGGACGAGATGGCGTCGGGGCGAGCCGATGGCTCAGCCCGGCCACCGGGGCCTGCGCCGGACGACGCCTAATGCCGGTAGCGTTCGGCGAGGGCCATGAGGGCTCCTGCGAGCTCGGTGAGGTTGGCCGAGGCCGCCTCGACCTCGCGGGTGCCGGCGGCGGTCTGCTGGCTCGCCTGGCGGATGTTCTGCAGGGCGCCCATCAC
>NZ_JAKSYQ010000156.1:0-21322 GCF_022829665.1 Methylobacterium sp. E-041
ACCGGGGCAGTCGACGTGCGCGTAGTGCCGGTTCGTCGTCTCGTACTCCACGTGCGCCGTCGAGATCGTGATCCCGCGCGCCTTCTCCTCGGGAGCCTTGTCGATCTGGTCGTAGGCCGTGAACGTCGCCCCGCCGGACTCAGCCAAGACCTTCGTGATCGCCGCCGTCAGCGACGTCTTGCCGTGGTCAACGTGACCGATCGTGCCGATGTTGCAGTGCGGCTTCGTGCGGGCAAACTTCTCTTTGGCCATGGTTCTCGTTCCTGCGGCAGGGCCCGCGCACGGGCGCACCCGATCTCGACTCTCGCCCGGCTCGCGGGGGAGCCCCGGCGAAAGGCGCGGTCGGATTAGAGGCTCGCCGTCCTTTGATCAAGGGCCGGCGCCCCGGCCGCGCCCGCCGCCGGCCCGACGGGGCAGGCCGGCGGCGATTCGGTCGGGCAAGGTCGTCCGTGGCGCCACCGCTGCATTTGGGCCGCACTGTGGCATGGCGGGCATAGTTGCCCGGGCACGCTTACGCTTAAGTGGGGCCAGAGCCATTCGGGACAGTCTTCAGGTACCCCTCACATGACGAAGAAGCTTCTCCTCGCCTCGACCGTGCTGGCCGGCATGACCGCCGTCGCCTCCGCCGCCGACCTGCCGCGCCGCGAGCCCCCGCCGGTCTTCACCCCGATCCCGGTGTTCACCTGGACCGGCTTCTACGCCGGCCTCGAGTCGACCTACACCTTCACCGACCGCCAGCGGATCACCACCACCGGCATCTCGCCCGTGAACGTCGCCAACGTGCAGGCCCTGCGTCGTCCGCCGCTGGCCACCACCGAGACCGACGGCATCGGCAAGATCGGCGGCACCGCGGGCTACAACTATCAGTTCACCCCGGGCTCCGGCTTCGTCCTCGGCGGCGCCGTCAGCGTCGACTGGACCGACATCCACAAGGGCCGCTTCAGCCTCGACGCTCCGAACGCCGGCGGCGTCCTGCCCAACCCGAACTACTTCCGCCAGAGCCTGGAATATCTCGGCACCGTCACCGGCCGCGTCGGCTACGCCTTCGACCGGTTCATGGTCTACGGGACCGGCGGCTTCGCCTTCGGCGAGGTCCAGTACGATGCCAACTTTTACACCCCCGGCGGCGCCCTCGCCTTCGCCGGCCGCACCAACAACCTCGAGACCGGTTACGCCTACGGCGGCGGCGTCGAGTACGCGATCCCGACCGACAGCTTCCTGAACACCTTCGCCTTCGCGAAGTATCTCGGCCTGAAGTACGACGCCGTGACGATCAAGGCCGAGTACCTCCACTACGACCTCGGCAGCCGCAACGTCATCGTCGGCTCGTTCAACGGTGTCGGCCCGGGCGCCGGCTACATCTCGCGCTTCCGCACCGAGGGCAGCATCATCCGCGCTGGCTTCAACTACAAGTTCGGCGGCCTCTAAGGTCTTCGCCGGAGGGTGATCCCTCCGGCCCTTGCAAGGTTGCGATGAAGCCCCGGGCGCATGCGTCCGGGGCTTTTTTCGTGTCGGCGGCGGCCGCTTTCGTCGATGGTCGCGCCCGCCTTACGCCGCAGGCGCCGGCTCGCTGCGGGCAGGCTTGAACAGGCCGCTCGCCGTCGCCACCAGATCGCCGCCCTCCCCGCGGATCTCCGCCTCGCAGAACAGAACCGAGCGCCCGCCGCGCACCACGAACCCTTCGGCCAGCAGCACGCCGCGGCCGGGGGCGAGGAAGCGGGTCTGCATGTCGAGGGTGAGCACCGGCCGCCCGGCGGCGAGCCGCGCCGCCGTCCCCATGGCGATGTCGAGCAGCGTGCAGATCACCCCGCCATGGGCGATGCCGAGGTTGTTGCCGTGGTCGTCGCGCAGCCTCAGCCGCAGCCGGGTGCGTCCCTCGGCATAGCCGAGCGCCTCGACGCCGCAGAGCCGCGCGAACGGGATGTCGGCCCCGAAGATCGTATCCTGCTCGCGCATCGGCTGCTCCGGCCCTCGCCCGTTTCGAAGGTCCGGTATGGGGGCGCTCGCGCGCCCTGACAATTCCGCCCGGCTTCGTCGCTCCGGCCGCGACCCGGTCGTTGACAGACCGGTATGGCCGGACGGACGATGCGGCCAACGGGATCCGCCAAGGATCCGCCTTCAGGGATGGACGCATGCGCCCGGCTCCGGCACCCGCCGCGCCCCGGATCTGCGAGGGCAGAACCGATACCGGCAGGACGCGCCGATGACCGAGCCGCGCTGGCGCCGCCGGCCCGAGGGCTCGACCTGGGGCGATTACGGCCCTGAGGACCAGCTCGGCCGCGTCAACGGGCTCGATGCGGCCAAGGTGCTGCAGGGCGTCGCGGAGGTCCGCGTGGGCCGGACCTTCTGCCTCAGCCTGCCCCTCGACCTGCCCGGCGGCAACGTCCTGAACCAGCGCCGCCACCCGCCGCGCCTTAGCCCGACGGTCCGGGCCAACGGCCGGCCTGTGACCAACTTCCGGGTCTGCGAGGAGGTCGACGGCGCCACCGACGTGATCTGCGACGACCGGGTGATGCTCTATCTGCAATACTCGACGCAGTGGGACAGCCTCGCCCATGTCGGCGGCCTGTTCGACGCCGACGGGGACGGAACGCCGAAACCCGTCTACTACAACGGTTTCCGCGGCGGCCTCGACGTGACGGGTCCGAGCGAGGCCGCCGAGGTCGAGGCCCCGTCGCGCGCGCACCGCCTCGGCATCGAGCGCTTGGCCGAGCACGGCATGCAGGGCCGTGGCGTGATGGTCGACCTGCGGGCGCATCACGGCGACGCCCGCACGCTCGTCGGCTACGACGCCCTGATGCGGATCCTGGAAGCCGACGGGGTCGCGGTCGAGCCCGGTGACATGGTCTGCCTGCATACGGGCTTCGCCGACCGCCTCCTCGCCTGGGCCGGGCATCCGGACCCGCAGGAGGTCCACCGCATCTGCGCCGTCCTGGACGGCCGCGACGCGCGGCTTCTCGCCTGGATCAGCGACAGCGGGCTCTCCGCGCTCGCCGCCGACAACTACGCGGTCGAGGCCTATCCGGCGCGGCCGGGCGGGGCGTGCTGCGCGATCCTGCCGCTGCACGAGCACTGCCTGTTCAAGCTCGGGCTGCCGCTGGGCGAGCTCTGGCACCTGACCCCGCTGGCGGCCTGGCTCAGGGCGAACGGGCGCCATCGCTTCCTGCTCACCGCGCCGCCCCTGCGGCTTCCCGGCGCCGTCGGCTCGCCGGCGACGCCGATCGCCACCGTCTGACCGGAGGAGGACATCATGGCCGAGATCGCCGTCGTCGGGGCCGGGCTGATGGGTCACGGCATCGCCCTGGTCCTGGCGCTCGGCGGCCATGCCGTCCGCCTCACGGACAGCCGCGCCGAGACCCTTGATGCGGTGCCCGCCCTGATGGCCTCCGCGCTCGCGACCTTGGCGGAAGCCGGCGCCGCGCCCGACGGGTGGACCGCGGACCGCCTCGCCGCGGCCGTGCGGCTCTCGCCGGACCTCGCGGCCACGGTCGACGGGGCGAGCCTCGTCGTCGAGGCGATCACCGAGGACCCGGAGGCGAAGCGCACGCTGTACTCCGAGCTCGACGGGCTCTGCGCCGCCGACGCGGTGATCGCCAGCAACACGAGCTACCTCGACGTCTTCCCGCTGATCCCGGCCGGGCGGCAGCCGCGCGCCCTCGTCGCGCACTGGTACACGCCCCCCTACATCATCGATCTCGTCGACGTGGTGCCGGGTCCCGAGACGCGGCCGGAGGTGGTGGCCGAGATCCGCGACCTCGTCGTCGGGCTCGGCCAGGTGCCGATCGACCTCAAGCGCTTCGTGCCGGGCTACGTCGCCAACCGCATCCAGTCGGCGATCACCGCCGAGGTGCACCACCTCCTCGACGAAGGCTACGCCACCCCGCGCGAGATCGACGACGCCATCGTGCACGGGCTCTCGCTGCGCATCCCGATTCTCGGCCACCTTGCCAAGGCGGACTTCACCGGTCTCGACCTGCAGCGCCGGGCGCTCGCCAACGCGAGCTACGCCCCGCCCCCGCCGCGCACCCGGTCGGGCAGCCTCGACGCCCTCTGCGCCGAGGGCCGGACCGGGGTGATGGCCGGGCGCGGCTACTTCGACTGGGGCGGCCGCGACCCGGCGGAGCTGTTCCGCGAGCGCGACCGCAAGCTGCTCGCCCTCAAGGCGGCGATGCGCGGCATCGGCCGGATGGAGGGCACGTGAGCGTCCGCCGCCGACCTCCGATCGCAGACGGGAGCACACCATGATCGGCGCCGACCTTCGCGGCAAAGCCGTCCTCGTCACCGGGGCGTCCTCCGGCATCGGCCTGGCCGCCGCCACGCTGTTCGCGCGCAACGGGGCCGCGGTCGCCCTGAACCACCTCGCGGACGACCCACGCGGCCCGGAGGCCGCCGGGCGTCTGCGCGCGGACGGTCTCTTCGTCACGGCGGTCGCCGGCGACGTCTCCCGCGCAGGCGAGGCGGAGGCGATGGTGGCCGAGGCGATCGCGACGCTCGGCGGCCTCGACGTGCTGATCAACAATGCCGGCACCTCGGGCACGCAGGCGCCGATCGCCTTCGAGGACCTCGACGCGATGACCGAGGATTTCTGGGATTCGATCCTGTCGACCAACCTCGTCGGCCCCTATCGCTGCGCGCGGGCCGCCGCCCCCGCCCTGCGGGCGCGCCGCGGCGCCATCGTCAACACCGCCTCGGTCGCCGGCCTCGGGCGGCGCGGCTCCAGCATCGCCTACTCGGCGAGCAAGGCCGGGCTCGTGAACCTGACGCGCTCGCTCGCCCGGGCGCTCGCCCCCGAGATCCGCGTCAACGCGGTCGCGCCGGGCCTCGTGGCCACGCCCTGGACTGCGAACTGGCCCGAGGCACGCAAGGCGGCGACCGTCGCCAACACCCTGATGGCGCGCCTGGCCGAGCCCGAGGACATCGCCGAGGCGATGTTCTTCCTCGCCGCCGGCGGGGCCTACATCACCGGCGAGACGCTGGTGGTCGACGGCGGGATGATCTGAGGAGACGGCGATGTCGCAGAAGACCGTGATCACCTGCGCCCTGACGGGCTCGTTCGACACGCCGTCGAAGAACCCGGCGGTGCCGGTCAGCCCGGAGGCCATCGCCCGCTCGGCGCTCGAGGCGGCCGAGGCCGGCGCCGCGGTGGTGCACGTCCACGTCCGCCACCCCGAGACCGCGGCGCCGAGCATGGAGCTCGCGCATTACCGCGAGGTGGTGGAGCGCATCCGCGAGCGCAACGCCGACGTGATCCTCAACCTGACCACGGGCGCCGGCGGACGCTTCGTGCCGGGCGCGTCCGATCCGGCCGCGGCGGGGCTTGGCACCCTCTTCGAGACCCCGGCGGTGCGCACCCGCCACGTGAGCGCGCTCAGGCCGGAGCTCTGCACCCTCGACGTCGCGACGATGAACTTCGGCGAGAACCTGTTCCTCAACACCCCGGCGCACCTGCGCGCCATGGCCGAGGCGATCCGCGCCGCCGGCGTGCGGCCGGAGATCGAGGTGTTCGACCTCGGCCACATCGCGCTCGCCCGCCACCTCATCGCCGAGGGGCATCTCGCCGCCCCGCCGCTGTTCCAGATCTGCCTGGGCATCCCGTGGGGGGCGCCGGCCGACCCCGAGACCCTGGTGCAGATGCGCGCGCGCCTGCCGGCCGACGCGGTCTGGTCGGCCTTCGGCATCGGCCGGGCCGAGTTCCCGATGGTGGCGCTCGCCGCCAGCATGGGCGGCAACGTCCGGGTCGGCCTGGAGGACAACCTTTACCTCGCCCGCGGACGCCTGGCGCCGAGCAACGCCGCGCTCGTCGAGAAGGCGGTGACGCTGCTGTCGCTCATCGACTGCGCACCGGCGAGCCCGGCCGAGGCGCGCGCGATCTTCGGGCTCGCCGCGCGCGGTTGAGCCGGCCGGCCGGATCCGGCACACCGCCTGTCTTCCCGATACGGGCGGGATCGGCCCCGCCAAGGACCAGCACACCATGCGTGAAGCCGTCATCGTCTCGACTGCGCGGACCCCGATCGGCAAGGCCTATCGCGGCGCCTTCAACGACACCCAGGCGCAGGCGCTCGGCGGCCACGCGATCGCCCACGCGCTCTCCCGCGCCGGCATCGCGCCGGAGGAAGCCGGCACGCTGATCGGCGACGTGATCCTCGGGGCCGCCCTGCAGCAGGGCTCCACCGGCACCAACATCGCGCGGCAATCCGCCCTGCGGGCCGGGCTCCCGGCTTCGGTGGCGGGGATGAGCGTCGACCGGCAATGCGCCTCGGGGCTGATGGCGATCGCCACCGCCGCCAAGCAGATCGTCGTCGACGGCATGCAGGCCGCGATCGGCGGCGGCCTCGAATCGATCTCGCTCGTCCAGAACGAGCACCTGAACCGCTTCCGCGCCGAGGATGCGGCGCTCACCGCGATGGCCCCGCACGTCTACATGTCGATGCTGGAGACCGCCGAGATCGTCGCCGCCCGCTACGGCATCGATCGGGAGGCGCAGGACCGCTACGCGCTGCAGTCGCAGCACCGCACCGCCGAGGCCCAGGCCAACCGGCGCTTCGCCGACGAGATCGTGCCGCTGGCGACCGAGATGGCGGTCGTCGACAAGGCGACCGGTGCCGTGACGAAGCGCGCGGTGACGCTCTCGCAGGACGAGGGCAACCGGCCGCAGACCCGGCTCGAGGACCTTTCCGCCCTGAAGCCGGTGTTCCGCAACGGGCAGGCCGTCGCCGAGGGCGCGTTCATCACCGCCGGCAACGCGAGCCAGCTCTCGGACGGCGCCTCGGCCTGCGTGCTGATGGAGGCGCGGGAGGCCGAGCGGCGCGGGCTGCAGCCGCTCGGCGCCTATCGCGGCATGGCGGTGGCCGGGTGCGCGCCCGACGAGATGGGCATCGGCCCGGTCTTCGCCGTGCCCAAGCTTCTGGAGCAGCACGGGCTCACCGTCGGCGACATCGACCTGTGGGAGCTGAACGAGGCCTTCGCGGTCCAGGTCCTGTATTGCCGCGACCGCCTCGGCATTCCCGACGAGCGCCTCAACGTCGACGGCGGCGCGATCGCGATCGGCCATCCCTACGGCATGTCCGGCGCGCGCATGACCGGGCACCTGCTGATCGAGGGGCGCCGCCGGGGCGCCAAGTACGGCGTGGTCACGATGTGCGTGGGCGGCGGCATGGGCGCGGCCGGCCTGTTCGAGATCTACTGAACGCGCGACATCGGTTGCGCGCAACCTAGTTTCGTGGGATGAAGGGTCATCGATCGCCCGCGAGCGGGTGCGTGATTCCCAACGCCGACAGGAGACGACGATGCAGGCTCTCTACACCGCCCACGCCCACGCCACCGGCGGCCGCGAAGGATCCGCCGCGACCGACGACAGCCGTCTCGGCGTCGGCCTCTCGACCCCGAAGGAGCTCGGCGGCAACGGCGGCCCGGGCAGCAACCCCGAGCAGCTCTTTGCCGCCGGCTACGCCGCCTGCTTCCTCGGCGCGATCAAGTTCGTCGCCGCCCAGGACAAGGTGAAGGTGCCCGAGGACGCCCGCGTCGACGCCGAGGTCGGCATCGGCAAGCGCGACGACGGCACCGGCTTCGGCCTCACCGTCAGCCTCAAGGCCAGCCTGCCGGGCATCGATGCCGAGAAGGCCGCCGACCTCGTGAAGCGCGCCGACGTGGTCTGCCCGTACTCGCACGCCATCCGCGGCAACATCCGGGTCGACGTCGCCGCCGTCTGATCGCGGCCGGAACCGAGACCGAAAAGACCCGCGACGGGGCACCCCGTCGCGGGTCTTTTCATGCGTGTCGACCGCGGGAGGGCCCTGGCGTTCAGGCCTCGGATTCCATCCCCTCCAGCTCCGCGATCATGCCCTCGATCATGCCGAGGCCGATCTGCCAGAAGCCGGGATCGCGGGCGTCGAGGCCGAACGGGGCCAGGAGCTCGCCGTAGGGCTTCGAGCCGCCGGCCGAGAGCAGGGCGAAGTAGCGCTCGACGAAGCCGCCCTCCGCCTTCGCGTAGACCCCGTAGAGCGAGTTCACCAGGCAGTCGCCGAAGGCGTAGGCGTAGACGTAGAACGGAGAGTGGATGAAGTGCGGGATGTAGGCCCAGAACGGCTCGTATCCGGCATCGAGCGTGATCGCCGGGCCGAGCGATTCGGCCTGCACCGACATCCACAGGCCGTTGATCTGCTCCGCGGTGAGCTCGCCCTCGGCGCGCGCGAGGTGGACCTTGCGCTCGAAGGAGTAGAACGCGATCTGGCGCACCACCGTGTTGATCATGTCCTCGACCTTGGCGGCCAGCATCGCCCGGCGCTGGGTCGTGTTGGTCGTCGCCGCGAGCAGGCGCCGGAAGGTCAGCATCTCGCCGAACACGCTGGCGGTCTCGGCCAGGGTCAGCGGCGTCGGCGCCATCAGCGCGCCGTTGTGGCCGGCCAGCACCTGGTGCACGCCGTGGCCGAGCTCGTGCGCGAGGGTCATCACGTCCCGCGGCTTGCCCTGGTAGTTGACCAGCACGTAGGGGTGGACCGAAGGCACCGTCGGGTGCGCGAAGGCGCCGGGCGCCTTGCCGGGCCGCGTCGGCGCGTCGATCCAGCGCCGGTCGAAGAAGTCCCGCGCGATGCCGGCCATCTTCGGCGAGAACGCGCCGTAGGCGTCGAGCACCGTGTCGCGCGCCTCGGTCCACGGGATGGTGCGCTGCTCGACCTTCGGCAGCGGCGCGTTGCGGTCCCAGTAGGGCAGCGCCTCGACGCCGAACCACTTGGCCTTCAGCCGGTAGTAGCGGTGCGAGAGCCGCGGATAGGCCTCGCGAACGGCATCGACCAGCGCCGCGACCACCTCGGGCTCGACGCGGTTCGAGAGGTGGCGGGCATCCGCCACGTCCTTGAAGCCGCGCCAGCGGTCCGAGATCTCCTTGTCCTTGGCCAGCGTGTTGGTGATCAGCGTGAACACCCGCAGGTTCTCGCGGAACACCTCGCTCAGCGCCCCGGCCGCCTCCCGGCGGACCTCGCCGTCCGGGTCCTGGAGCTTGTTCAGCGTCGGCTCCAGGGGCAGCCGCTCCCCCTGGACGGGGAAGCGCAGGGCCGCGATGGTCTCGTTGAACAGGCGGTCCCAGGCCGCGTTCGCGGTGACGGATTTCTCCAGGAACAGCTTCTCGATCCGGTCCTCGAGCTGGAACGGCTTTTCGCGGCGCAGATCCTCGATCCACGGGGCGTAGCGGGCGAGCGGCCCGGCGGACATCGCCGCGTCGAGAACCCCGTCCTCGATCCGGTTGAGCTCGAGCGCGAAGAACAGCAGGTTTCCGGAGGCGTCGGTGAGGCGCTCGCGGGTGTCGCCGTAGAACTTCGCCCGCGCCTCGTCGGTGGTGTCGCCGGAATAGACCAGCCCGGCATAGGACATCAGGCGGCCGAGCAGCTCCTCGATCGCCTCGTACGCCGCGACCGCGGCGGCGAGCTCGCCCGAGGCGTCGGGCTCGCTCGCGAGCTGCGCGATCTTCCCGGCGTAGGTCTCGGAGAACGAACGGCAATCCGCTTCCGCCTTCGCGAGGTCGCGGCGGAAGTCCGGCGCGTCCAGGCCGGAATACAGGTCGGCGAGGTCCCATTCGGGAAGCGGCCCGAGATCGACCGCGTGGGCCGCGGCACGCGCCGCGGAGGCGCCCTCGGCGCTCCGGAGGGGCGACCCTGCGGGGGCGAAGGCTCGGGCGGACATGATTCCTCGCATGGATCCTCGGTTCGTTGCCGGCGTGTCGCCCGCGCGGGGCCCGACGGGCCCTTCCCGCCTCATATCGAGCGCGATCGACGGCGTTCAACCGAATTCGGCGGCCGCCGGCGATGCAAGCGGCGCCTGCGGCAAATCTCCCGTCGTCGTTAAGCGGTGCTTTACGCATCTGGGCGACGCTCCGGCTCGAAACGAAACACCCGCCGGTCGTGCCGGGTGCCGGGTCCCGCGAGGTCCGGCGCCGCGGTCGACCCGCGGCAGCGAGGAAAAGCCCGCATGGCGACAACGGTCCTGATCGTCGACGACGATCCCGTTCAGCGTCGTCTCGCCGAGGCGACGGTGCGCCGCTTCGGCTTCGAGGCGAAGCTCGCGGAGAACGGTGCGGACGCGCTCGCGCTGCTGCGGACCCAGCCCGAGATCGACGTGGTGCTGCTCGACCTCGTCATGCCCGGCGGCCTCGACGGCCTCGGCGTGCTTGCCGAGATGCGGAAATCCGGCCTCGACACCCCGGTCATCGTCCAGACCGCCAACGGCTCCATCGACGCCGTCGTCACCGCGATGCGCGCCGGCGCCGTCGACTTCGTGGTCAAGCCCGCCGGCGCCGAGCGGCTGCAGGTCTCGATTAAGAACGCGCTCCGGGTCGACCACCTGGAGGAGGAGGTCCGGCGCATGCGCCGCCGCGCCTCCGGCTCGCTCAGCTTCAAGGACCTCACCTCGAAGTCGCCCGACATGGAGCGGGTGATCCGGCTCGCCGAACGCGCCGCGAAATCCAACATCCCGGTGCTGATCGAGGGCGAATCCGGCGTCGGCAAGGAGGTGCTGGCGCGCGCGATCCAGGGATCGGGCGAGCGGCGCGGAAAGCCCTTCGTCACGGTCAATTGCGGGGCGATCCCCGACAATCTCGTCGAATCGACCCTGTTCGGGCACGAGAAGGGCGCCTTCACCGGCGCCACCGAGCGCCATGCCGGCAAGTTCGTGGAGGCGTCCGGCGGGACGCTGTTCCTCGACGAGATCGGCGAGCTGCCCCTCGATGCGCAGGTGAAGCTGCTGCGCGCGCTGCAGGAGGGCGAGGTCGACCCGGTCGGGGGCAAGCGCAGCGTGCGCGTCGACATCCGCCTGGTCTCGGCGACGAACCGCTCGCTGCTCGACCTCGTCAAGGAGGGCCGCTTCCGCGAGGACCTGTACTATCGCCTCAACGTCTTCCCGATGACCCTGCCGCCGCTCCGCGCCCGGCGCGAGGACGTGCCCGACCTGGTGCGCTCCTTCTGCGCCCGGTTCGCGGCCGAGGAAGGCAAGCGCGTCCGCGCGATCACCCCCGAGGCGATGGCGCTGCTGACCCGATACGGCTGGCCCGGCAACGTCCGCCAGCTCGAGAACGCGCTGTTCCGCGCGGTGGTGCTCGCCGACGGCGACGAGCTGACGGTGGCCGAGTTCCCGCAGATCGCCGCCCAGGTCGAGGGCTTCGACGTCCGCATCCCGGCGGCGCCCGTGCAGCCGATGCTGTCGGCCCATTCGCCCGAGCCGGTGCGCGAGATCGTCCGCGTCGAGGTGCGCGACCCCCACGCGATGTCGCTGGTGGTCGAGGACACCGGCGAGATGAAGCCGATGGATGCGCTGGAGGCCGAGATCATCCGCTTCGCGCTGCAATTCTATCGCGGCCGGATGTCGGAGGTGTCGCGCCGCCTCGGAATCGGCCGGTCCACCCTGTATCGCAAGCTCAAGGATCTTGGGCTCGACGGCGACGACAAGGCCGAAGAGGCCGCGGCCTGATCCGGCCCGAGGGCCGGCGCCTGACCGATAGGCTCGGCGCATCAGGCACTTGCAGGCACGCGACGGCGCGAGCGGAGGGGGTGCGATTGCGCACGACCGGGCTTGCGCCGATACTGATAAGGTTGTGGGCGACCTCGAGGTCGGTCCCCAGGAGGTTCGCAGATGGGCGTCTCGCGCTCGGCCAAAGCAGCCCTGGCCGTCCTGTTGGCCGGCTCCGTCGCGCAGGGCGCCCTTTCCACGGCGGCCTTCGCGCGCGGTGGCCTGGACGACATCCCGCCCGCCGCCGCCGTTGCCACCGCGACCCCGGACAAGGCCGTCGCCGCCGATAAGGCGCCCGCATCCGATCCGGCCGCGGTTTCGGATCCGAGCCTGCCGCCGCCGGCCACCGGCCTCGAGGCGGTGACGCCGTCCGAGCCGCCGAAGGCCGATCCGGCCCAGACCGAGGCGCCCGGACCGGAGCGTCCGGCGGTCGCCGCGGCGCCCACCGTGCCGAGCGACCCGCAGGCGGCCGCCGTGGTCAACCGCCTGGCCTCGCCTGCCCCGCTGCTCGCCCGCCTGACGACGAAGGAACGCGAGGCGATCCAGGCGTTCTACGCGCTCGGCGCCTTCAAGCCGGTCTGGATCGTGGACGGCGCCTACACGCCGGCGGCGAAGGCCGTCGCCGCACGCCTCGCGGCGGCGCCCGAGGACGGCCTCGACGCCCGCGCCTATCCGGTGCCGGCGCTCCCGAAGGCGGGGAAAGCCGACACCGCCGGCAAGACGGAAAGCCCCGCCAAGGCCGAGGATCTGGCCGCCGTCGCGGAGGCCGACCTGAAGCTCTCGGCCGCCGCCGCCCTCTATGCCCGCGACGCGCGCGGCGGGCGGATCAACCTGGCCGCGATCTCGCGGCTGATCACGCCGACCCTCGATCTGCCGGCCGCCGACACGGTCCTGGCGAGCCTCGCCGGCGCAGGCGGCACCGCCGGCGACCTGCTCCAGGCCTACAATCCGCGCTCCCCCGGCTATCTCGCCCTCAAGAGCCGCCTCTCGGTGGCACGCGCGCCGGCCGCGACGGACGATGCGGGTCCGGCGACCACCCTGCGCCTGCCGCCCGGTCCGGCCCTGCGCGTCGGCATGCGCGATGCGCGCGTGCCCCTGCTGCGCGCCCATTTCGATCTGGAGAGCCGGAAGGCCGGCACCCTCGACGTCCCCCCGGGCGATCCGGAGGATTACGATTCCGGCGTCGCCGCGGCGGTCGCCAAGTTCCAGCGCGGCCGCGGCCTGCCCGGCAACGGCGTCCTCAACGTCCAGACGGTGGTGGCGCTGGCGCAGGGCGCCAAGCAGGCGAGTGCGGTGCGGCCGGTGGGCGACGACGCGGCGCTGATCGTCAACATGGAGCGCTGGCGCTGGCTCGGCACCGAGCTCGGGCCCGACTACGTGCTGGTCAACGTGCCGGAATTCCGCCTGCGCGTGTTCCGCGACGGACGCCAGCGCGACGAGGCCCGCGTCATCGTCGGCAAGCCGGATTCGCGCACGCCCCTGTTCTCGGGGCTGATGGAATACGCGGTGGTGAACCCGTCGTGGTACGTGCCGCCCTCGATCCTGAAGACGATGCTGCCGAAGATCGCGAGCTACGGCGGCAGCACCTGGGGCGGCTACGAGATCGTGCGCCGCGGCGGCCACGTCTCGCTGCGCCAGCCGCCGGGCGAGAAGAACGCGCTCGGCTTCATCAAGTTCATGTTCCCCAACCAGCATGCCGTGTACCTGCACGACACGCCGAACCGCTCGCTGTTCTCGCGTTCGGAACGGGCCCTCAGCCACGGCTGCGTCCGCGTCGACGACCCGTTCCGCTTCGCCGACGTGGTGCTGCCGAACTGGACCGAGGAGCGCCTGAAGAAGCTCGTCGGCAAGGGCGAGCGCACCATCCGCCTGGAGCACAAGCTGCCGGTGCACCTCGCCTACTTCACCGCCACCGTCGACGACGGCGGCAGCTACCGCACGCTGCCCGACCTCTACGGCTACGATGCACCGATGCGCGCGGCCCTCGGACTCGGCGGTGGCGGCGGTGCGGTCGCCAAGGTCTCGCCGGCGGTCCGGCCGTCCGAGCCGACGCGCCGGACGGCCGAGGCCGTGGCGCCGCCGCCGCCGCGGGCGAAGCCGCGCCACGTTGCCCTGCCGCGCCGCGCCGTGCGGGCGACCGCGGAAGCGCCGCCGCCCGAGTTCGGCGAGCCCGGCCTGTGGACGCCGAACCCGGCTCCGGTCTCGCGCAGCTGGTGGTGACCGCAGCCCGCCGGTCGCGGTCCGTGAGGAGCCCCCGCACCGGCCCCGTGGCCCATTCGCATCACCCGTCGGGCGACCGCCGCGGCGACGTGTGCCGCCGCGCTTGCCGGCACGATTTCGCCACGGTCCAGACTTAGCCGTAAGGGAATCGCGTGTGTCCGGCTCGGGCCGCCGATAACCGAGTCTTCACGGTTTTCGGCAACCTTGCGTTCACCATGGTTCCGCGCCGAACGCGGGTCGCGTCCGAGGGGTGAGACGATCGTGCCGACGCCGAGCCAGACGACGCCCCGGCCCTCGCGTCTTCGGCGCATCCTCTTCGGACTCTCCGGCATGGCGCTGGCGCTGGCGGCCGGAACCACCGGCACCCAGGATGCGGTCGCCAACGGCGACACCCGCTCGCTCACGATCTTCCACACCCACACCAAGGAGAGCGCGACCATCACGTTCAAGCGCGATGGGCGCTACGACCGCGCGGCCCTGGAGCAGCTGAACTGGCTCCTGCGCGACTGGCGCATCGACGAGCCGACCAAGATGGACCCGCGCCTGTTCGACACGGTCTGGGAGGCCTATCGGCAGGTCGGCGCCTCGGAGCCGATCCACGTGGTGTCGGCCTATCGCTCGCCCGGCACCAACGCGATGCTGCGCCGCCGCTCGAAGGCGGTGGCCGAGTACAGCCAGCACATGCTCGGCAAGGCGATGGATTTCTACCTGCCGGGCGTCTCCATCGACGACATCCGCGCGGTCGGGCTGCAGATGCAGCGCGGCGGCGTCGGCTGGTATCCGCATGCCGGCTCGCCCTTCGTCCATCTCGACGTCGGCTCGGTCCGGATGTGGCCGCGGATGAGCCACGACCAGCTCGCCCGCCTGTTCCCCGACGGCAAGACCGTCCACCTGGCGTCCGACAACCGGCCGTTCCCGCGCTACGAGGAGGCCCGCGCCGAGATCCTGGCCCGCGGCGGCACCGTGCTCGGCGTGTCCTCGCAGATCGCCTCCGCCGACGAGGAGGAGGGCCCGAGCCTCGTCGGGTTCCTCGCCGGCCTGTTCGGCAGCCGCAGCGATCCGGCCCCGGCGCCGGTCGCGGTGGCGCGCAGGAAGCCGAAGCCGGTGGTCGCGGTGGCGAGCGCCGACCCGGAAGACGGCATCGGCACCCGCGCGGCCCTTGCCTACGCCGCCCCGGCGGCGCCGGCCGCCGACGGCGCGCTGCGCGAGGCGATGCTGCGCCGCGACGGGCGCGACGCCAGGGCCCTGCTCACCGCCGAGCCGCCGGCCTCGAAGCCGGAGGACGCGATCGACGCGGCGCTGATCTCCAACGTGACGGCGCCGCTGCCGCCGCGCCGGCCCGCCGAATTCACCGCCGTCGCGGCCGCCGCGCTCGCGATGCCTCTGCCGCCGCCGCGCCCGGCGCAGTTCGCCGGCCTCGGCAACGTCGGCATGGCCAGCCTGGGCTCGAGCCTCGCCGCCGTCACCGAGCGGCCCGCGGCGGCGCGCCCGGTGGACGCCCTGGTCCCGGCCGACGCCGATGCGAAGGCGCAGCTGCGCGCCCTGTTCGCCGCGGTCTCGACCGAGTCCGGCGCCGCTCATCCGGCGAGCCGCATCGCCCCGGTCCGCGTGGCGCAGACGCGCGCCCGTACGGACGCGGCGCCGGAGGCGGTCGTCGGCGCGTCGCCCGACACGGTGACGACGCGCTTCGGCCGCCGCAGCCCCGGCGACGACCTCACGGCCGCGCGCTTCACGGGCTCGGCGACCCGGGCCGTTCCCGGCGGTCACTGAAGGATGTCGTAAGGTTCGTGGGCGCTGCCGTCAGGGCAGGCGGCGGCCCTGGCTGACCGTCATCGCGGAAACTAGGGTCGCCGCGTACCCGGCGTCCGATCCGGCGATGCGCGCCGCGTCGAGGCTGCTCTGGGACGCCACGGCGAAGACCAGCACGCCGAGGAGCGTTCCCGCACCGACGAGCCAGAGATACGCCCGCGCGAAGACCTTCGGAATCCGCACGGCACAGGGGTTTTCCCCGAGGTAGAGCTGTGACGAGGACGAGTCGTTCATGGCCGGCGTTCCCGCGGATGACTGACGCCCGGTCGAACCGTCGATCGCTCACGCGCATTCGGTTCGCCACTAGCATCCAACGCGGCCCTACGGCAGAGGTTCGCCGGCCCGGTTCCGTTATTTTCGCAGGTTTTTTGTGCGTGGTTAACGCGGGATCGCCAGGCGCGCCGAGGTGGGCTTCCTCACCTGTTCACGCGACCGTATCGACCTATCGGCTCAAGGCCTCCGCGCGCCTTCCCTCCCCCGCAACGGGGGGAGGGAGAACGCGGTTCCGCTTCCGCGCGTTATGATGACGCTGGGCCGCCCAGCAAAAGGACCCGGCGCCGAAATCCGCGGATCGGCGCTCGCGGGTGCCTAGCCTTCCTTCGCCGAGACCTTGCCCAGGGCGGCCTGCGCGGCGGCGAGGCGGGCGATCGGCACGCGGTAGGGCGAGCACGACACGTAGTCGAGGCCGACCTCCTGGCAGAAGCCGATCGAGGCCGGGTCGCCGCCGTGCTCGCCGCAGATGCCGAGCTTGATGTCGGGGCGGACCGAGCGGCCGCGCTCGACGCCGATCCGCACCAGCTCGCCGACGCCCTCCTGGTCGATGGTCACGAACGGGTCGGCGGCCAGGATGCCCTTCTGGGTGTAGGGCCCGAGGAAGGTCGCCGCGTCGTCGCGCGAGATGCCGAGCGCCGTCTGCGTCAGGTCGTTGGTGCCGAAGGAGAAGAACTCCGCCGTCGCCGCGATCTCGTTGGCCTTGAGCGCCGCGCGCGGCAGCTCGATCATGGTGCCGACCTGATAGCCGATCGCCTTGCCGGTCTCCTCCGACACCGCCTTGGCGGTCGCGTCGATGCGGGCCTTCACGATGTCGAACTCGGCGCGGGAGAACACCAGCGGCACCATCACCTCGGGGGTGACCGGCGCGCCGGTCTCCTGCGCCGCCTGGACGGCCGCCTCGAAGATGGCGCGGGCCTGCATCTCCGCGATCTCCGGGAAGGCGATGGCGAGGCGGCAGCCGCGGAAGCCGAGCATCGGGTTGAACTCGGAGAGCTCGCGCATCCGGTGGCGGATCCGGTCCTCCGCGATGCCGGTGGCGTCCATCACCTCCTTCACCTCGGCGTCGGAATGCGGAAGGAACTCGTGCAGCGGCGGGTCGAGCAGGCGGATCGTGACGGGCAGGCCCGACATGATGGTGAACAGCTCGACGAAGTCCTGGCGCTGGTAGGGCAGGATCTTGGCGAGCGCCGCGCGGCGCCCCTCCGCGTCGTCGGCCAGGATCATCTCGCGCACCGCGATGATGCGGTCGCCCTCGAAGAACATGTGCTCGGTGCGGCACAGGCCGATGCCCTCGGCGCCGAAGTCGCGGGCGGTGCGGGCGTCGGTCGGCGTGTCGGCGTTGGCGCGCACCTTCATGGTGCGGTACGCGTCGGCCCAGCCCATCAGGGTGGCGAAGTCGCCCGACAGCTCGGGCGCCAGCATCGTCACCTCGCCCTGCAGCACCTGCCCCGTCGAGCCGTCGATGGTGATGCGGTCGCCGGCCTTCAGCGTCACGCCGCCGACCGTGAGGGTCTGCGCCTTGTAGTCGATCCGGATCGAGCCGACGCCCGACACGCAGGGCTTGCCCATGCCGCGGGCGACGACGGCCGCGTGGGAGGTCATGCCGCCGCGCGTGGTCAGGATGCCCTCGGAGGCGTGCATCCCGTGGATGTCCTCGGGCGAGGTCTCGATGCGCACGAGGATGCACTTGCGCTCGGCCTTGCGCAGGGTCTCGGCGTCCTCAGAGTTGAACACGATCTCGCCGGTGGCGGCGCCCGGCGAGGCCGGCAGCCCCTGCGCGATCACCTTGCGCTCGGCCTTCGGGTCGATCGTCGGGTGCAGGAGCTGGTCGAGCGCGCCGGGCTCGATCCGGGCGATCGCCTCCTCCTGCGTGATCAGGCCCTCGCCGGCCAGATCCACGGCGATGCGGAGCGCCGCCTTGGCGGTGCGCTTGCCGTTGCGGGTCTGGAGCATCCAGAGCTTCCCGCTCTCGATGGTGAACTCCATGTCCTGCATGTCGCGGTAATGGGTCTCGAGGATGCCGTAGATCCGCGTCAGCTCGGCGTAGGATTCGGGCATCGCCCGCTCCATCGACGGCTTCTCGGACTTGGCCTCGAGCCGGGCCTTCTCGGTGATGTCCTGCGGGGTGCGGATGCCGGCGACGACGTCCTCGCCCTGCGCGTTGATCAGGAACTCGCCGTAGAGCGCGCGCTCGCCGGTGGACGGGTTGCGGGTGAAGGCGACGCCGGTGGCCGAGGTGTCGCCCATGTTGCCGAACACCATGGCCTGGACGTTGACGGCGGTGCCCCAGCTCTCGGGGATGGCGTTCAGCTCACGGTACTTCTTCGCCCGCGGGATCATCCACGAATCGAACACCGCGCCGATGGCGCCCCAGAGCTGGTCCTCGGCGCCCTGCGGGAACGGCGAGCCGTGCTCCTCGACGACGATCGCCTTGTACTTCTCGATGAGGTGCTTCCAGTCGTCGGCACCGAGCTCGGTGTCGAGATCGAAGCCCTTGCCCTCCTTGTAGTGCTCCAGCGCCTCCTCGAAGGCGTGGTGCTCAACGCCCAGCACCACGTTCGAGTACATGGTGATGAAGCGGCGGTAGGAATCGTAGGCGAAGCGCGGGTCGCCCGAGCTCTCGGCGAGCGCGGCGACGGTCGCGTCGTTGAGGCCGAGGTTGAGCACCGTGTCCATCATGCCCGGCATCGAGGCGCGGGCGCCCGAGCGCACCGAGACGAGGAGCGGGTTCGCCGCATCGCCGAAGGTCTTGCCGGTGATCGCGCCGACCTGCTCGAGGGCGGTGGCGACCTGCGCCTTCAGCTCGGCCGGATAGGTCTGGCCGTTCTCGTAGTAGGCGGTGCAGACCTCGGTGGTGATGGTGAAGCCGGGGGGCACCGGCAGGCCGAGATTGGACATCTCGGCGAGGTTCGCGCCCTTGCCGCCGAGCAGGTCGCGCATCTGCGATTTGCCCTCGGCCTTGCCGTCGCCGAAGGTGTAGACCCACTTCGCGGTGCCGCTCGTCATATCGATTCCGTCCGTCGTGCAAGAGGACTCGCGTCCAAGGGTCTTGCGTCAAAAGGATCTTGCGTCAAAGGAAGCCGGCGTCGAAGGGTTTGCCGGCCCCTCGGGCCCATCGGTGCGGGTTGGACCATCCCGTGTTGCAACGCAAGATGAACGTCCGCGCGCCGGGTCACCCGGCATGTGACGCTCCGCGTTCATTGTCAGCCGCGAGCGGGCCTGACGGCGTCACGATAGACCGCGGAACAGGCCGAGGCCAATCACCCCGACGGCGATCAGGTAGATCGCGACGATGTAGTTCAGCAGCCGCGGCGCGATCAGGATCAGGATCCCGGCCAGGATGGCGATGGCCGGCTGCAGGTGCGAGATCGAGATGGTCATGGCGAAGCCCTCCGGCGGCCGAGCTTGACCGCCGGAGGGCGACGCACGATGGCGCGCACAGTTCCCGCCCGGCGTCAGGACGCCGGAGGCCAGGACGGCACGATTTCGTACTGGATCGGCTTGAAGGCGAAGTTGTTGGATTGCAGCGCCGAGCAGGCGGTGAGCCCGATCACCAGGTCCTGCATCGCCTCGAACACGATCCTGTCTCCGGCGCGGCTCAGGGGCGGCGCGACCTTCAGCGCGCCGGTATTCCCGTCCACGGTCACGTTCATGAAGACGTTGAACGCCACCGGGATCCGGTCCGGCCCGATCCCGAAGGGCTCGAGGGCGGCCGCGAGGTTGCCGAAGCAGCCGCGGTGCGGCTCGGCGTCGCCGTAGATGATGCGGAAGGTGTCGGCCGAGCACGGCGTCAGCAGGAAGTCGTGCCGGCCGACCGTGTCCGCGACGATGCGGAGCATCACGTTGGAGCGGTTCGAGTAGAGCGGGTCGCCCGTGGTCAGGTAGATCCGGCTGGCATAGTCCAGCGTCCGGCCCGACGAGATCACCTCGTCGAGGTCGTCGCGGCGGAAGGCCAGCATGTCGGCGACCTGCTCGCCCTGCGGGTCGGTGACCACCAGGAACTGGCCCTTGTCGAGGGTGAAGGCCGTCCCCGAGCGCGGCGCGATGGTGTGACGGCCGCAGGACGGATGCGGCTCAGACATCGGAGCCGCCCTTCGTGCGCCCGCTGAACGGGCAGGCCCAGTCGGCGTCGACCGCGCGGCCGCTGTACTGGCGCGCTTCGGAGATCTCGCCGTGCTGGGACAGCATCGGGTTGATCGAGCCGGCGAATGCCGCGTCGCGGGCCAGGATGTTCTCGCGCAGCTTCTCGTAGCGCCCCTCGGCGCGCAGCCGCTCGAACTGATCGTGCAGGTTGAAGACCAGGACCGGCGACGTGAAGCGCCTGGCCGGCCGGCTCGCGCCCGGATGCAGGCCGACGATGAAGAACGCCTCGCCGCCGAAGCTGAGGGAGAAGTGCGCGTCCTCCGGGTCGGCCGAGACGCGCCGGTCGTAGGCCTGGCCGAGGAAGCCGTCCTTGTCGGAGAGCGATTGGGCCCGCGCCCACAGGTTCTCCTCGAAGGCCTGCTCGGACAGGTCGCCCGGCCCTTCGAACACGATGGCGAAGCTCTGGAACAGGTCGGGCTGGGCGCGGTAGCGCGCGATGAAGGCGAGCAGCGCCGGGTAGATGCGCGTGTCGTCCCAGCCGGAGGTGATGTCGCGGGCGACCACGATCTTCATCCGCCCCCGCGACAGCGCCGACTTCGCGCCGACGCACGGGAAGGGCTGCGCCCGGATGAAGTCCCGGAACGCCACCGCCAGCGGATGGTCGGCATCGTCCCGTGGCAGCCGGAGCGGCGCCGCGTGCAGGGATGACAGGTCCGGAGCGAGCGAAAACCCGCGGTTGTCCGCGTAGGAAAGCATGAGATCCCGCGTCTACGATGAAATATGCGGCACGGTTGCCGATGCCGGAGGCAGATTGGCGTCCGGATCGGGGGAACCGGCCTCAGACGGTGCGGTTCCTGATCCCGGCCGACTCCGCCGCGATCGGTCGCACTCTGCTGTGGACAGTGCCGGCTCGGCCGGGGATGCCCGCCACAACGATCCGATCGTGGCCGGGATCGGCGGCGGGTGCCGGACGCCTCAGCCTTCCGGACGCACCCGCCTTCCGAATGCCTCAGCCTTCGGCCTCGACCAGGATCTCGCGCTTGCCGGCATGATTGGCGCCCCCGACGATGCCTTCCTGCTCCATGCGCTCCATGATCGAGGCGGCGCGGTTGTAGCCGATCTGCAGGCGGCGCTGGATGTAGCTGGTCGATGCCTTCTTGTCGCGAAGCACCACCTGCACCGCCTGGTCGTAGAGGTCGCCGCCGGCCTCGCCGAACGAGCCCTGGTCGAACACGGCGCCGTCGAGCTCCAGCTCGTCGCCGCCCCTGCCGGCGCCCTGGGCGGCCCCCTTGGGGGCATCCTCCGACCCGTCGTCGGCGGTGACCGCCTCGAGGTAGGCCGGGCGGCCCTGGCGCTTGAGGTGGGCGACCACGCTCTCGACCTCCGAATCCGAGCAGAACGGCCCGTGCACCCGGGTCGTGCGCCCGCCGCCGGCCATGAACAG
>NZ_JAKSYQ010000161.1:0-257 GCF_022829665.1 Methylobacterium sp. E-041
GCCGCAGCACGACGTCGGACTAGAAAAGCATCCCGTCACTGCAAAACATCCAGATCGGCGCACGGTCATCCCCTCGGTCAGCCGGCCTTCAGGAAGACGACGCGACCAAAATACAACGCCGAGCCTCCACCAAGCGCTTACCGCAGGCGCTTTGCCGAGATCGTAGAAGCCGTCGTTCTTGGTGGCGTCGCCTCAGCGCTGCTCCCATGCCAGCGCGTTGATCGGGTCGAGCGTCGTCGCATCACGCATGTCTCGAT
>NZ_JAKSYQ010000162.1:0-1752 GCF_022829665.1 Methylobacterium sp. E-041
GATCGGCTTCCTCGATCAGTGAGCCTCATGGCCAAGAGCACGCCCCTACAGCGGATCGCCGACGCGCTGCAGGTCTCGCTGACCGTTCTGTATCAATCGCAGAACGCGATCGAAGCGGTATCCAAGCCCGTGGAGCAGACAAAGGCTAATGGCGGCTTCGAACGTGAATGCTACGCGCTGATCCAGGCTTTCATGCGGATTTCCGATCCTGAAGAACGTCTCCGGATCTTGACCCTTGTGCAGGCGTCAGCCGATCCAGCATGAGACGCAAAGCATCCAAGTTTGGAAGGCCGCGTCTGTAGACTGGCCGATCACGACGCTGGTTGGGCCCGCGGGATTGCACCGGACCCGAGGCAGACTCATGCAACGTCGTCACGGCTGCACATCATTTCGGTGCTCGGTATGATGTACCTGAAAATGGTGGTATGGCGGTGAGCCCTGATGCCAACTACTCACCGCCTGATTTAAGCCCTAGGGGCAATGCTTCTGCAACAAACTGGCCTTCCCACTACCAAGGGTCAATTTGTGAGTTCTTCCCAAGCTAGTCCAAAGAAGGCTTCTACATGCTCGCGTAGACCACGCGGGGATACTCGGAGACGTATGCAGGACGGGACAGGGGCGGTGCATTTCACCAAGCGTAAAAGAGCGTCGTAAGCCTTTTGGATGTTCGTGGGCGACGGTTCGATATCAGCGCGAACGAGTGCACCGGCTGCAGTATGCCAAAGGGGCGCCTCGGTGCTCTGTAGTGCCTCGTCAATGCCGTACCGATGCAAGGCGGAGAGGCCTGAAGGAACATCGTTTATGAGTGTGACCCCGAAATCTGGGCGATTGGGGTCGAGCCAGACAACTACGGCACCTTCAAACGGCTTTGACATCAGGATCACATCCTCAGTGGCTAAAACCGATTTCTCAATACACGAATTCAGCCTCAGGTTGCGCTCGCTAGTGGGGCGTGTAGTTTCTCGGTTAAGCTTTAGTAACCATCAAATGTGGCATTCAAGGAGAAGCTACGCGTTTGAGCCGCTAGTCATCAGCTGCTTCACGAACTGTTTTATCCGCCCATCGTACCTAGGCCAGCGTGGCACTGCTTGACATGGTGGTGACGCTCTCATCTGTAAGTGCGATCTCGGCCTCAATCGTACGAACATGCTTGGCGGTTAAATGCGCTGCTTTCCGCGTTCCCCGCGGGCGTCATCTTCGGGAGCAGGAATGCCCATCAGGACCCGTAAGGGGTTCGTTCGCACCATGCGGATCTTCCCCGATACCGGCCCGCAGCCAATGCAAACCGCATACGTCCAGCGAGCCCATAAATTCTCGTTTTGCCGATCGACCCCTTGCTGTCTGATACGAGCCTTCTCAATCAATGCTCGGATCTCAGCGGCCTTTTCGTCACCGACAGATTTTCTCTGTTGGTCCGTAACGGACGGCTTTTGAATTTCCTGTGCCGAGGTAGGCGAAGCAGCTACAATCATCCCGGCAAAAGTTAGCAAACCTGTACGCATAAGTTTCTCCTGCCCTTTTGGCTTTGATCACCAAAACGATGACATGACGAGCCAGGAAATAGGAAAGTTTCAGCCTTTGCAGAAAACCAACAATTATCAATATTTCTCTTACCGCCAAGTTCAGTAGAAATCTTTTCAAACTTGCCCTGAAATGTAGCTGGTCGACAGCAATCGTGACTGAGGAACGATCGGATCGTGCCTGTGGTTTCCCGCCGTGGCACCAACCCGGTGCCGCTGCAAGGAACCGGCC
>NZ_JAKSYQ010000163.1:0-3281 GCF_022829665.1 Methylobacterium sp. E-041
GCCGTTCTCCGCCTGCCGAAGGGCAAAGGCGATCTGTTCATTCGTAAAGCGCTTGCGAGGCATGGCATCCACCCTCCTTCAGGGTTCAGGATGCCCGAAAACCTTGCGCTCAGCGCGGACCAGTTTGCTGGGCCAGGGTCATGCCAGGTGACCGCGGCAGGTCAGTGGCGAATGTGATCATCGGTTTGTTGCGTCGCCTTGAGGGCAGCGCTGTCACGCCTGAGCATCTTTAAGACGCTTTTACAAGTGTACGGAAAACTTTTTTACCGCAATGCGACAAACGAGACATATGATCCAATGGGCACGCGCTGATAACAGTGTATCTACCATCCGCTGCCTTAGGTGTGTTTGTGTGGAATCGTGAACCCATAAAGTCGGCTTTGCGGAGAATCGTAAACCTGATGAAGCGCAAATCCGGAAAGGGTGCCAGATGATTATCGGCGTGCTTAATCAGAAAGGCGGAGTCGGCAAGATGTCCGTAGCCACCAACCTTGCCGCTGTCTGCGCCCAGGCCGGCAACCGCGTGTTGCGTGTCGATGCTGACCCCTAGGGCAGCTCGGTGGCCTGGTCCGCGGCTCGCGAAGGCGACCCGCTGTTTCCGGTGATCAGCATGGCCAAGCCGACCCTGCATAAGGATTTGCCTGAGCTGGCTTCCGACTATGACGTGGTGATCATCGATGGTGCGCCACGGGTGAACGACCTCGGTTGCGCCGCCATCCTAGCCAGCGGCATCGTCCTGATCCCGATTCAGCCATCGCCCTACGACGTGTGGACCTCTGCCGACACCGTGCAACTGATCAAGGAAGACCAGCAGTACAAGTAAAACCTCAAAGCCGCTTTGTAATTAATCGCAGAATCGTAAACACGGCAATCGGCCGCGATGTAGTCACCGCGTTGGAACAGTTTGGTTTTCCGGTTTTGAGCGCGGCTTTCAGTCAGCGAGTGAAATATGCAGAAAGTGCCATGCAGGGCCTGTCAGTGCTCGAAATCGCCCCCAAGAGCGAAGCCGCAGCTGAGGTTGCCTCAGATGGCCGCCGAGCTGCTGCAGATCAAGGGAACCAAGACGACCAAGTAGGAAAGGAAGGCCGCATGACTAAGGGGGGAAAATCCGGTGTTGTTCAAGCTGCCTACGTCCGAGCTTGCTACCGGCGCAGATGCTTGGATCGCCAATCGGGACGCCGGGCCGGTGAACGATTGGGAAGGGGGCAACGTGACTGTGTTGAAAGCCGTAGAGGCCGCGCCGGAGCCTGTTGCTGCGCCTAAGGAGAAGGTGTCGCGTTTCACGATCGACGTGCCGGAAAGCGTGCACCATCGCGTCAGGATGCAGTGCGCCGGCCGTGGCACCAAGATGGCTGACATGATGCATGAGCTGCTGGAACGCGAGTTTCCTGAGGCGTAATTCCGGGAAACCAGCTTTGCGATTGTGCGATTTTATGGGTTTACGATTGTGAGTAATTTGGTCCGTCTTCACCTCATGAACCTTGACAAGTTCGGGGCTTTGGGGCTGCACGAGAAAAACGCCTACCTACAGGAACTGGCCGACACGTTCTGCATGCGGACCGACCGTCCGCTGATCGAGTTGTCCAGAGAAGCCCTGAGCCGACTGAGGCGCTTCTACAGCCGTCGCAGCCTCGCCGACCTAAAGGTGGCCCCCGAGCCGGTGACAGACCTGGACATCGCCCTTAAGGCCCTGGGGGAGGCGGTCAAACTCAGCGAACGCCAACCGGACATTGTCGGCGCCCTGAAGGCGGAGCTGCCGCCGCCGGTCCTACGAGAGGCTCCCGAGGACGACTCGCAGATGTCGTTCTTCGTGCCAAGCATCTATGATGCGCCGCTCAAGGACGACGTTAACCTGATGGACGTGGCGCCGTTCTCCCTGGGCAAAGCCAAGCGGGGAGGGGAGATCCGCTACGAGCTCAAGGACTGCATCATCACCATCGACGGCAGCGCCTCAGCAGGCTTGGCGACGGTGTTCGACTATGACATCTTCCTGCACATGGTTACCAGCTTAGCCGAAGAGGCCCGCCGCTATCGCCTCGAGCAGGAGAAGGGCCTGCGCACCGACTTGCCGGCACGGGTCTACCGCCCCAGCACCTCGCACATCCTAAAATTCTGCCGGCGCAGCTCTGGCGGTAAACAGTACAAGGATCTGGAGGCCGCCCTTGATCGCCTCCAGGGCACGCGCATCAAGATCGTCAACCTGACCGGCGGCAGCCGGCGCGAGGTGGTGACGATGCCGCTAATTCAGACGTTCAAGGTGATCAGCAAGACGACCACCGGCAACATCGATCTGGTCGAAATCGGTATTCCGGACTGGGTCTATAACGGCGTCGTCCGCGAGAAGGGCAACCCACAGATCCTGACGCTCAATCCCGAGTATTTCCTGATCACCCAGGGTATCGGCCGCTTCATCTATCGGTTGGCCCGGCGGGCCGCCGGCAAGAGCGGCACCGCCCGCTATGGCATGAAGGAGCTGCACAAGCGCAGCGGCTCGACCCAGGGGCTGCCGCAGTTCAGCTTCCAGGTTCGTCAGTTCGTCGTCAGCACCCGTATGTTCCCATTCCCCGACTACGACCTGGAGCTAACCACAGGGAAGCGGGAAGAGATTCTGATCATGCGGGAGCGCAAGCCGGAAGAGGCTGATGTCCCGCTGGGCAGTGGCGCCGGCCTGCCAGAGCTTCCCCTAGCGTGAGCGCATTTTTGGCAGCCATTTTTGTCAAAACCGTACTTCGCCAATTCCGCCCGCAGGTATAGTTTTCTACGATTACCCCTGTGGATAACTTTTGACATTGCCGTACATCACCTATTCAAAACCGTACATCACCAATTAAATCCCGTACATCACCAATGACAAGCCGTACATCACCAATCGGAAGTTCGTACATCACCAATTTTTTCTATACCTAAGGCATTGATATAACTCAAAAGTTTTTGTCAGCAGCGCGGGCGCAAAAACCCTAAAACTTATTAAAACCTAGAAAACTTCTTAAAACAGGTGCGCCGGTGGATAACTTGCCACTTGCCTCGTTAGAAGAATTGACGCAGCCCAACACGATTCGATTTTTGTCAGACCAACTCTAGAACGCTTTTAGCAAAACAGTCCTGGGTCCTTTTTGCCATCCGGCAAAAACCCACTCCCTACCCAACGCGTCCGCCCGGCACGGCAAGCCGGAGATAGTCAACACTGATCACAAGGCAAGCAGTTCACCACCCACAACTTCACCAGTGTGCTGCTGAAGGCCGGGATCACCATCAGCATGGACGGCTGAATCGCATGATGC
>NZ_JAKSYQ010000164.1:0-1054 GCF_022829665.1 Methylobacterium sp. E-041
AGCATTTCCACCGCGCCGAGCACTGGGTGGTGGTGAAGGGCACGGCGGAGGTGACGCTGGGCGAGCGCCTGGTCCTCGTGCACGAGAACGAGGCGGTGTACCTGCCGATCGGCTCGCTGCACCGCCTGACCAACCCCGGCAAGATCCCGCTCGAGCTGATCGAGATCCAGGTCGGCTCCTATACCGGCGAGGACGACATCATCCGCGTCGAGGATGTCTACGGGCGGTGAAAATGACGACGAATTATGCGGGCGGTGTACAGCACCAAACTCTTGAAATCATGATAGCCGTCAGGCATAATTCGAGCAAAAGCGCGTTCAGCCCATAAATTAAAGTAGTTTCACCCGAACCATCACGGCCTAAAGATTATAATTAGTTTTTAATAGAAACACTACTTGATTATACGTATATGAATTGAACTCATTTGAATATTATTGGCAAGGTAGAGAAATTGAAAAATAATCCTAAAATTTTTTACTGCTTTGAGTATGAAGCGCAATGTAGATTAATGTTTTATGTATATGAAAGAAACAATCAACCGCTCAAAGCTTTTCAATCCAAAATGGTATTGGTCCCCCCATTGAAGTGGTCCGCCCTTTGGTATGGCTTTCAAGCCTGTGACCCTGGCCCAGCAAACTGGTCCGCGCTGAGCGCAAGGTTTCGGGCATCCTGAACCCTGAAGGAGGGTGGATGCCATGCCTCGCAAGCGCTTTACGAATGAACAGATCGCCTTTGCCCTTCGGCAGGCGGAGAACGGCGCCTCGGTCGACGCGGTCTGCCGGAAGATGGGCGTCTCCGAGCCGACGTTCTACGGCTGGAAGAAGCAGTTCGTCGGCATGGGCGTGCCGGAGATCCGGCGGCTGAAGCAGCTGGAGGACGAGAACAGCAAGCTCAAACGATTGGTGGCCGACCTGACGCTGGGACGAGCGGCCAAAACCGGTGGCCTGGCAGGCCCGACGCTCGCTGATGCCGTAGGCCACCTGCAGGTGGCCGGCGACTTCACGGCGAGCGCTGGGCCTTACCACTTTCGCTTCAGGACATCCTGCAACATCGA
>NZ_JAKSYQ010000159.1:0-381 GCF_022829665.1 Methylobacterium sp. E-041
GGAACGATCGGATCGTGCCTGTGGTTTCCCGCCGTGGCACCAACCCGGTGCCGCTGCAAGGAACCGGCCCCGATGACCAAGATCCGTTTCACAGCGTCTGCGGTCGCAGCCGCGGCCTTCGGTGCCGTTCTAATGTCAGCCGGTGCGGTTTCCGCCGCGACGCCCGCCCCGGCGCCGAGCCTCGTCCAGCCTGAGGCCCCGACCGTCCAGGTGCGGATGAGCCGGCGCTCGATGATGCGGCAGTGTCCGACGTCAGCACCTGTGGGACAGATTGAGGGTCTTCACGAACGGAGGATGGCTGGTTCATCGTAGCCCCTGAGGAGCGAAGATGAAGCAGACATCCGGACCGGCCAAGAAGCCGGCAGAAGCGGTGATCAAGGA
>NZ_JAKSYQ010000160.1:0-462 GCF_022829665.1 Methylobacterium sp. E-041
GCCGAGGCCGGTGCCGCCGAAGCGCCGGCTGATCGAGCCGTCGACCTGGCTGAAGCGCTTGAACAGCCGGTCCTGCTGCGCCGAATTGATCCCGATGCCGGTGTCGGTGACCTCGAAGCGCAGGTCGTGGCCGCGCGCCCCCGAGCGCTCGCGCCGGACCACGAGAGTCACCGAGCCGACGGGGGTGAACTTCACCGCGTTGTTCAGCAGGTTCAGCAGCACCTGGCGCAGGCGGCTCGCGTCGCCGAGGACGAAGGCGGGCAGATCCGGGTCGATCCGGGTCTCGATCCGCAGGTTGCTCTTCAGCGCGCCGCCGCGGACGATCGAGACGGTGTTGTCGATCACCGAGACCAGCGGGAACGAGACCGGGTCGAGGGTCAGCTGCCCGGCCTCGATCTTCGAGAAGTCGAGGATGTCGTTGACGACGGTGAGCAGCGCGGCGCCCGAGCCCTGGATCAGCTC
>NZ_JAKSYQ010000185.1:0-18456 GCF_022829665.1 Methylobacterium sp. E-041
GGTGCAGGTCTGGGTCGTGCACGACACCAACCCGCACGCGCTCTCGCCGAAGGTGAAGGGCTACACCCAGGCCCAGCACTGGTTCCAGGACCTGACGACGCTGGCGTGATGGGGCGGCGCGGGTTTCCTTCGCTACCGGATCGCGCAGCAGATGCGTGACGGGTACTCCCTCCCCCGCAGAGGGGGGAGGGAAGAGCGTGGTCAGGGATGCGGGGTCGGCGATGCGCCGGCCCCCTGCCCCACCCCGTTAAAGCCTCTCGACCTCGGCCGTCTCGCCCGCCAGTCGCACCAGCACCTGCCGCAGCCAGCGGTGGGCCGGGTCGTCGTCGTAGGAGGCGTGCCACAGCATCGAGACCGAGACCGCGTCCAGCTCCACCGGCGCCGGGCTCACCGTCAGCCCGAGCGCGTCGGCGAAGTAGGTCGCGAGCCGCGCGTGCATCGTCGTGATCACCGGGGCGGCGCGCACCAGGAACGGCACCACCAGGAACCGCGGCGTCGTCAGCGCCAGCGTCCGCGCCCGCCCGAGCTTGGCCAGCGCGTCGTCCACGACACCGTGGGCGGTCTCGCGCAGGCTGGTGAGGATGTGCGGGAAGCGGAGGTAATCGTCCAGGGAGATCGGCGGCGCTAGCCCGACCTGGCCGGCGTCGAACAGGCAGACGTAGGTGTCGCGGTAGAGCAGGCGCTGCTTGTGATGGGTCTGCCCCTCGAACCCGAAGCCGATGGCGAGGTCGACCCGGTCGGCATCGAGCTCCTCCAGGATGTGCGTGCGGTCGACCGAGCGCAGCAGAAGGCGGATGCCCGGCGCCTCGGCGCGCAGGTAGCCGAGCAGCCGGGGCCCGAGCAGCACCTCGGTGCTGTCCGGCAGGCTGACCGTGAAGGTCCGCTCGGTCGTGGCCGGATCGAACGCCGCCTCGCGCCGGACGATCGCCTGGATCTGCCGCAGGGCCGCGCGGACGGGCTCGGCCAGCGCCAGGGCGCGTGGCGTCGGCCGCATGCCGTCGGGGGCGCGGGTCAGCAGCTCGTCGTCGAACAGCCGGCGCAGGCGGGCGAGGCTCGAGCTCATCGCCGACTGGCCGATGCCGATGCGAGCCGCGGCGCGGGTCACGCTGCGCTCGGCCAGCATCGCGTCGAGGGCGACGAGCAGATTCAGGTCGATGCGGCTAAGATCGATGTGATCGATAGTCATCAGCGATACGATCGGTTTGATCCATGCTGCACTGCAGAACATATTCGTGACCAAGGCAAGGGCATCGGGCCCTTGGCAGCACGAAGGTCACACGATCATGTCCATCAAGACTCGCAGCCGCACCATCGCCCTCGCGGCCATCGTCGCCCTCACCGCCGGCCTCGGCAGTGCAGGCGCAGCCGAGATCAAGCCGGCCGCGGCCGGCAGCGTCGACCTCGGGACCCTGTCCGGCGTCGCCTACTACACCGCCGAGCCGAAAGGGTATCGCGTCGTCGTCACCCTGGCGCCGCGCGCGGCAGCCCCCGCCGTCCGCTTCGAGACGGTCCTGGCCGACGACCAGAGCGTGACGCTCTCGACCCCGCGCCCGGCCGACTCGCCCGCCGAGACGATCGAGATCAGCCGCGTCGGCGACCGCATCCTGGTCCAGCCCTCCCGGACCAAGGCCGTCACGCTGGAAGCCGCGGCCGTCGACTGAGCGCTCCGGGCATGCCCGGCCGTGCCGACCCTCCCGGCCTCGCGACGAGGCCGGGAGCCGGCAGACGCCGTCAGGCCGGATCATGGAGCCGCCGACCGGACGACGCGCGCGCCACCTCCGCGCGGACATGCTCGCGGAACAGCCGGACCCGCGCCGGCAATTCGCGCCCCGCGAGGCTGACCGCCCGGAGCGTCCCGCCGCGGCTCGCCCAATCGGGCATCACCGGAACCAGCGTGCCGGCGCCCAGCGCCTTCGCGGCGACGAGGCTCGGGATGTGGCCGATGCCGACGCCGGCCAGCGTCAACCGCAGCACGGTCGCGAAATCCGTCGCCCGCACCACCGGGCGCACGTCGATCAGCGCCTCGCGCCCGAGCCGGTCCGACACCGCGATCTGCGAGGCGCCGACGCGCTCGCGCGAGAACACCACGTCGTGGTCGCAGAGCCCGGCGAGGTCGGCCGGAGCCGGCTTCCGGGCGAGATAGGCCGGGGCGGCGTAGAGGCCGATCGTCAGCTCGGCGAGGATCGGCGCCATGTAGCCGCTGTCCGGATGCGCGCCGCCGAGCCGCAGAGCGAGGTCGACGCGGTTGGCGGCGAGGTCCAGCCGGTTGTCGGTGATCAGCAGTTCGATGGTGATCTGCGGGTAGCGCGCGCGGAAGCTCGCCACGAGATCGGGCAGCACCTCGACGCCGAAATCGATGGAGGCGGTGACGCGCAGGTGCCCGCGCGGTTCGGTGCGCGCGCCGCGCGCCGTCTCCAGAGCCTCGTCGAGGAGCGCAAGGCTCTCCTGGGCGCGGGCGTGGAAGACCAGCCCGTCGGCCGTCGGCGAGACCGCGCGCGAGGTTCGCGCCAGCAGCGTCACGCCGAGCACCGCCTCCAGTCGCGAGACGCGGCGGCTGACGCTGCCCTTGGTCTCGCGCACGAAGGCCGCCGCCTGGGTCACGCTGCCGAGGTCGACCACCGCGCAGAAGGCACGCACGTCGTCGAGATGCCCGGTGAAGGTTTCCGGAATCGCAACCATGCGTCTCCGGTTACCGCGCTTCCGCACCGCTGGGAAGCGGCCTATCTCGGCGCCTCCGAACGGCGCATCCCGCCGTGCCAGCGAGCCCGGAGCTCTTCGTGAAGCCCTTTAGCCCCTCCGCCCTGTCGATCGCACTCATGCTCGCCGCCGCCCCGGCGCTGGCGCAGACACCGCCGACCCGCGACCCGGCCCAGATCCAGGCCGGCGCCTACGCGGTCGATGCCGGCCACACCCAGGTCGGGTTCACCGTGTCGCACATGGGCTTCTCGAACTATTCCGGCGGGTTCTCCGAGGTTTCGGGCACTCTCGACCTTCAGCCGAAGAGCCCGGCCCAGAGCAGCCTCAAGATCACGATTCCCGTCGCGTCGGTCACCACCACCAGCTCCAAGCTCACCGACGAGCTGAAGGGCGACCAGTGGCTCGACGCGACCAAGTACCCGGAGATGACCTTCGTCTCGACCAAGGTCACGCCCGAGGGCAAGGACAAGGCCAAGGTCGCCGGTAACCTGACGCTCCACGGCGTGACCAAGCCGGTGACCCTCGACGTAACCCTGGTCGGCGCCGGCGTGAACCCGCTGAGTAAGAAGTACACGGTCGGCTTCGACGCCAAGGGCACGATCAAGCGCTCGGAATTCGGCGTGAAGACCTACGTGCCGCTGATCGGTGACGAGCTGCACCTCACCATCGCCGGCGCGTTCGAGCGCACCGAATAGGCCCAAGCCGCGCACGACCGCGGGCCCCGAGATCGCGATGCAAGGAACGACCATGCCCGAGGCCGTGGCCCCTGCCCCGCTCCGGTACACCCGCGTCGCGATCGCCTTCCACTGGGCGATCGCGGCCCTGGTGCTCGCGCTCCTCGGCATCGGCCTCGCGATGACGCATGCGGACCTGGCGCCGATGCGCCGGTTCCAGCTCTACCAGTGGCACAAGTCGGTCGGCATCACCGTGCTCGTGCTGTCGCTGCTCCGGCTCGGCTGGCGCGCCTTCCACAGGCCCCCGCCCCTGCCGGCGGCGATGCCGGCCCTGGAGCGGGGCGCGGCGCATCTCGCCCACGGCGTGCTTTACGCGCTGATCATCGCGATGCCCCTGGTCGGCTGGGCGCTGGTCTCGGCCTCGCCGTTCAACATCCCGACGGTCCTGTACGGCGTCGTGCCCTGGCCGCATCTGCCGATCGTCACGGACCTCCCGAACAAGGCGGCGGTGGAGGCCGGATCGAAGCTGGTCCATGCGTCCGGCGCCTGGTTCCTGATCGCCCTTCTCGTGCTGCATGCCGGCGCCGCCCTGCGGCACCATTTCGTCCTGCGGGACGACACCCTGCGGCGGATGCTGCCGTCGCTCGGCCCCACCCGCCGCGAGGTTTCGCCCCGATGACGTATCGCCTGCTGCTCGCCGCCGCGATCCTCGCCGCACCCGCCTGCGCCGAGGCCGCGGATTGGGCCGTCGATCCGGCCAAGAGCCGCCTCGGCTTCTCGGGGGTTCAGGTCGGCGTCCCGTTCAAGGGCCGCTTCAAGCGCTTCGAGGCCGAGATCGCCTTCGACCCGGCCGCCCCGGAGACCGGGCATGCGCTGGTGACCGTCGACCTCGCCAGCGCCGAGACCGGCGACGTCCAGCGCGACGAGGCCCTGCCGCAGGCCGACTGGTTCGCCACCAAGGCGACGCCTCAGGCCCGCTTCGAGGCGACGCGCTTCGTGCCCAGGGGCGGCGACGCCTACGAGGCCGTCGGCAGCCTCACGATCCGCGGCATCCGCCGCGACGCGACCCTGCCCTTCCGCCTCACCCTTGCCGGCGATGCCGCTCACGCCACCGGGCATCTCGACCTCGTGCGCACCGATTTCGGCGTCGGGCAGGGGCCGTGGGCGTCGGGCCAATGGGTCGCCCTTGAGGTCGGCGTCGACCTCGATCTCGTGGCACGCCGGAAGGACGCTGCGCGCTAGGATCGCGATGTTCGAAGTGCGGGCTGCCTGCGACCTCGGCCGGCACGCGGCCGGTCGTCCTTCGCCGAGCCGGACCCACTTCCGAGCCGAAGCGGCCGAAGGCGCGAATGACCGGCGGCGCAAGGGCGCACCCGGTCGGGATCTCGGCGCGAACGCGCCCGTCGACTAACGGCGATCACCGGTCGCGAAACGTCGTCGCCCGGTCGCCCTCGAGCGGGCCCTTGGACCCTGGGACCAGGCCGCTGTCGATCAGCCAGAGGGCCAGCGCCGCGGCTGCGATCAGCGTCGCCAGCGATCCGAGCCGCCCGATATGCCGGCGCGTTACCAGCATCACCACGAGGATGCCGAGGAAGGCCAGCAGAAGCACGGTCATCAGCATGGGCCTATCCTTCGGAATAGAGGTGCACTCCGGGAGCCTGCCGGGTCCGGAGGCGCCCTCATGCGGAGCGGCCCTTCGACCTCATCGCGGCGGAGCCGACATCTCGCGCCTCGGTGCCGGCTGCGACCTCCTCATGGCCGCGGCGCCGCGGGTGGGGTTGCCGGCGTCGTGCCGGGCTGCGTCGGCGCCTGTGGGTTCGGAGGCGCCGGCGCCGGCTGCCCGGGCCCGGCCGGCGGAACACCAGGGCCGGTCTGCAATGTCTGGTCGGCCTTCGTCTGGATCTGATCGGCGGTCTGCTGGGTGATCAAGCCGTAGGACACGGCGACGGCCAGGGCGACGGCGAGGATCGCCCCGATGATCGTCTTCGCGAGCCTGCTCTGCATGAAAGCCTCCCCGGGTCCGACGCCCCTACGCAGCTTCCTTGCGCGTGACCACCAGGGCCCAGATCGTTGCCGGAATCCAGCCGATGACGGTGATGTGGAGGAGGATGCACAGGATGCCCTGGATCACCTTCCCGCGCAGGAACATCGCCAGCCACGGCGCCAGGAAGCAGATGATGATCATGACCATGGCGCGTCGCATCCCCAGACGATGTCGGCGGGTGCACGGCGTCGGCGATGCTGCCCCGCACACTCAGGCTGTTTCAGCCCGATTTGTTCCGACTCAGGCTCGCCCAAGCGGCGTGGGCGCGGTGAGGGAGCCTGTCGCAACGGTTGGCATGCGTTGTCGTTTGACCGACCGTCGCGGATCGGCGGTCGGCGTTTTCGGCTGCCGCTCCGGGCCGCCCCGCTCCTCCGGCTCGAAGGTCATCCCTCCCGGGCGTTCGCGGTTTCGGTATCCATCGCCAGCACCGCAAAGCTGGCGAGCCAGTGGGCGCCCATGTAGTGCGTCGTCAGGTGCGGGAGGCTGGCGTCGAGATGCGCCTCGGCTGCTTCCAGCATCATCGGCCGGCGGGGATCGCCCGACGGCAAGGCTTCGGCCAGCGCGCGGAAGCACCAGGCCCGGCTCAGGTTGAGACCGTCGAGATGGGTGATCTTGCCGTCGCTGCGATCCGTCGGGACGACCGGCGCGAACAGAGTTGCGGGCTGGCCGTGGGTGAGGCGCGGCAGGAAGCGATCGAGCCACGGGAGGAAGCGCGCCGACGGGAGCAGCCGTCGCATGCATTCCGCTTCGATCAGGCTGGGCGACTGGAACTCGTCGCCCCCCGGCTCGCCCCAGGCCGGGCAGTCGACATCCTCGCCGTACCAGGCCTCGGCGGTGTCGGCGAGGAGCTTGGCCAGGGCCGCGTCGCCGGTTCCCTCGGCATGGTCGAAGGCCATCCGCAGGCCGAAGGCGGTGTTGGAATGGGTGCCGACGCGCACCGGGTGGCCGGCGATCGGCAGGAAGTCCCGGAAGCGTTGCGCGAACAATCCGGCGAGGGGGGCGAGCGCGCGGGACCATCGCGTCTCCGGCAGGTGCCGCAGCTCGTCGGCGAGCTTCAGGAGCCAGGCCCATCCGTAGGGGCGCTCGAACCCCCGCGCGGTCGGGGCGGCGAGATAGGCGCACTCGCCGGCGATCTTCTCGTCCGTCATCTGCCGATCGAACAGGGCGCGGATCGCGGGCGCCTCGGCGCTGTCCGGGAAGCGGCGGAGCAGGCGCGCCAGGAGCCAGTGGCCGTGGACGCACGAGTGCCAATCGTAGCTGCCGTAAAAGACCGGGTGCAGCGTCTCCGGCGTGGCCGCATCCTCCGGTCCCCGCAGCACATGGGCCAGGTGGTTCGGATATTCCCGGGTGACATGCCCGAACGTCACGACGGCGAAGTGGGCGGCGACCTCTGGGGTCAAGCTGTGGCGCAATGCGGATCTCCCGGCGAGGCGGCGCGAAGCCGGGCCTGGGGCCGCCCGCAGCGTCCCGAGGTCCTGCTTCGCGCCCCTGGATGGGCCGCCTACTTGCCGGGTCCCACCGGCACCGGCACCGGGGCGGGGGGCGGCGCCAGCACCAGCGGACCGGTGATCGGCCGCAGGGCGTCGTTCAGGGGCGCCATCGCGGTGTCGAAGGCGCGCAGGCCCGCGTTGATCGGCGTCACGATCACGCCGACCGGGGCGGCCACGAAGGCGGCCAGGTCGGGGCCGAACGTCTTCTCGGGCCGGGCCGCCTTGCGGACCGGCGCGGGGGCCGCCGCGGCGCCGAGCTCCTTCGCCCCGCCGAGCTCCTTCGCCCCGCCCTGCAGCTGGTTGCGCATCGCCTTGGTGTCGCTGTTGTACTGCGAGTCCTGGCCGCCGAGCTCCAGGCCGGGATCGGGGCGCCTCGCCTGCGCCGCCGCCAGGCCGGGCTCGGCCAGGATCGCCGCCGCCATCACGGCCGCATGAACCATCGTCCTCATCCGCTTGCTCCCCTCGTCTCGATGCGCGCCTCGCGGGCGCCGGGCCGGCGGGATGCCGTCCCGATCCAGTCAGGCGTCGGCTCCGGCCGGCGGATCGCCGGCGATCGTCGTGAGCATCGCCCCGTCCCCGAAGAGGCGGCCGATCGCACGGGCCGCATCCTCCGTCGTGATCGCGGCGATGCGCCGGTTGCGCGCGTCGAGCCAATCGCGCCCCCGCCCCTGGACCTGCAGGGTGAGAAGCAGCTCGGCGATCGACACCGAGGTGTCGAAGTTCAGCCCGTAGGCGCCGATCATGGCGCTCTTGGCGGCCTCCAGCTCGTCCGGGCCGATCCCGTCCGAGGCGAGCCGCGCGACCTCGTCGGCGACGACGGCCAGCGTCTCGCCGACCCGCGCGTTGGCGACCGAGGTCGAGATCCTGAGCGTGCAGGCCGCCGCGGCGGCGTCCAACCCCGACCCGATCGCGTAGCACAGGCCACGCTTCTCCCGGACCTCCCGCATCAGGCGCGCGGTGAACGTGCCGCCGCCGAAGCAGTGGTTCACGACCTGCGAGGCCGTGAAGTCCGGATCGTCGAGGCGGATGCCGGGCCGTCCGAGGACGATCGCGGCGTTCGGGACGTCGAGGCGGACGACCTCGCGCTCGCCCAGGCCGGCGAGCGCGACGGGCGGCGTGGCCGCCGCCTCGCCCTCGGGCAGGTCCGCGAAGGCCTTGTCGAGCAACCCTGCCAGCGCCTCCGGGCCGATCGCCCCGACGACGGCGACGAGGAGGCCCGTTCGGGTGAGCATGCGGCGATGCAGGGCGACGACGTCGGCGCCGTCGATCGCCTCGAGGCTCGCGAGGTCGCCTGCGGCCGGGCTCGCGTAGGCGTGGCCGGCAAAGCCCCGCGCGAAGAACGCCAGATGCGCGGTCCGGCCGGCATCGGCGAGGCTCTGCCGCACGCCGGCGGTCGCCGCGGCGCGCACCCGCGCCAGGGGCGCAGGGGCGAAGTGCGGCTCGTTCACCGCGAGCCGCAGAAGCGCGAAGGCCCTGTCCACCGTGCTGGACTGGGTCCGCAGGCGCGCCCGCAGGCCGTCCCGCTCCAGGCCGAACGACAGGCGGATCGCGTCGTCGGCGAGCGCCCGGCCGAAGCCCTCGCTGTCGAGGAGGCCGGCGCCCTCCGTGAGCAGCCGGGCCATCAGCAGCGCGGTGCCCGCCTTGCCCGGCGGGTCGAGCGCGGCACCGCCCCGGAAGCCGATGCTCGCCGACAGGATCGGCAGGGCGTGGTCCTCGAAGAGCCAGGCCTCGATCCCGCCGGGGCTGCGGACCGATCGGACCCGCTCGGCGAGGGAGACGGGGGGGACGTGGATCGTCATGGGATCGCCTCTCGGGGGAGTCGGGCCGCTGCGGCGTCGTCGCGGAGGTAGCCGGACACGCCGGTGCGCCGGTCGAGCGTGAGCAGGGCGGCCCGCAGCGCCTCGGGCGTCACCGCCTCGACGCGGGACACCCAGGCGCCGATGGCCTCGAGGTCGAGCCCGCAGGCGAGGAGGGTGCCGTACCATTGGGCCAGCGACGACTGGCTGTCGCGCTCGTAGAGCGCCGCGGCCACGAGGTGACGCTTGGCCCGGACCACGTCCTCGGCCGCGAAGCCGGACTCGGCGAGCGCGCTCAGGATCTCCTCGACGGCCTCGTCGAGCGCTTCGGGCGTGGTGCCGGATGCGGGCACGCCCGAGATCGACAGCTGCGCCTGCTCCAGCATGTGCGCGCCCGAGTACCCGGCGCCGATCGCCGTCGCGCAGCGGCGCCCGACGACGAGCCGGGTGTGCAGGACGGAGGTCGGGCCGTGGCCGAGGAGGACGGCCAGCACCTCGAAGGCCTCCGCCTCGCCCGGCCGGCCCGTGCCGTAGGACGGCACGGCGAACACCCGCACCATGTGCGGCTGGCGCACCTTGGCGTCGGCGAGCGTGATCCGCCGTTGCGCGCGGACGGGCGGATCCTGCACCCGGCGCCGCTCCGGCGCGGCCCCGGCCGCCGGGATCGCCCCGTAGGCGGCCTCGGCCATGGCGTGCACCCGCCCCGGCTCGGCATTGCCGGCCACGACCAGGATGGCGTTCGACGGCGTGTAGAAGCGCTCGTAGTACGCGAGGGCGTCCGCGCGCCCGAGGCCCTCGATCTCGTGGCGCCAGCCGATCACCGGGCGGCCGTAGGGATGGGCGGGGAAGGCCGCGGTCGCGACGGCCTCGCGCAGGAGCGCGCCCGGGTCCGAGTCGCAGATCATGCCGCGCTCGGCCAGGACCACGTCGCGCTCGCTCGCCACCGCCTCGTCCGTCAGGACGAGGTTGCGCATGCGGTCGGCCTCGTAGGTCATGCAGAGGGCGAGGTGCTCGGCCGGGACGCGCTGGAAGTAGCAGGTGAAGTCGTAGGCGGTGAAGGCGTTCTCCTGGCCGCCCAGCGCCGCCAGCACCTCGGTGAAGTGCCCCGCCGGATGGGTCCGGGTTCCCTTGAACATCAGGTGCTCGAGGAAGTGCGCGATGCCCGACTTGCCCGGCGGGTCGTCGGCCGCGCCGTTGCGATACCAGACCATGTGCGTGACGATCGGGCCGCGGCGATCGGGGATCGCGACGACCTGCAGGCCGTTGGCGAGCCGGGTGCCGGTCACCGAAAGGCCCGGGGACGCGGCGCCGCCCGGATCGAGGGCGGGATCGACGCGATGCGGGCCGGTCGAAGGGATCATGGGAGGGGCCTCTGCGGGAAGCCGCGGTTCGTCCGCGGCGGTCGGAGAGCGGGCGGGCGCGACCGCTCGCCCTCGAGCGGGCACGTGTAGGGCGACGGGGGCCTAACGGCGGAACACGAGCGGCACCGTCAGGCTGGTGGTGCGGCCGCCGGGCGGCGGCGGGTAGGGGGCGGCCCGGTACATCACCGCCATGGCCTCGGCGTCGAAGGCGGCGTTGCCCGAGGAGGTGACCAGCCTGACGCCGGACGCGCTGCCGCTCGCCCCGAAGGTGACGGCGACCACCGCGACGCCCGTCTGGCCGCGCGCCTCGGACGGGAAGCGCTTGGCCCGCACCATCCTGGCCCGGACCTCGTTCTGCCAGCTCGCCCGCGAGGCCTCGCTCACCGCCGACCCGGCGGCGGCGGCCGCGGTGACGTCGGCCGTCCGCCGATCCGACCGCGGCCCGCCGCCGGCGCGCGCGGCCACGCTCGGCTTCTCCTTGCGCTCGACCGGCTTGCGCGTCTCGACCGGCTTCGGCTTGCGATCGACGGGCTTGGGCTTCTCGACCGGCTTCTTCGGCTTCTCCTTCTCGACCGGCTTCTCGGCCGTCCTCGCCTCGGGCGGCTTCGGAGGCAGCACGGCCTGCGGCTTCACGTCCGGCGGGGGCGGCGGGACGTCGACGACCGGCTCGGGCGCCGGGGGCGGCGGGGCCTCATCCACCGGCTCGGGCTCGGCCTGGGTGCGGGCGTCCGCGGGCGGCCCGGTGGTGGTGTTGTCGACCTCCGAGCGCGCGGTCACCGCGATCGGGGACAGGGTGATCATCACCGCCGCCGGCATCTCCGGCCAGGCGGGAGGCGGATCGTCCCGGCGGGTCAGGAGGAGGTAGAGTCCCGCATGCAGGCCGAGGGTGAGGCCCGCCGCCGCCGCCCAGCCGAGGATCCGCCCGGGCGACCGGGTGCGGCTCAGCGCCTCCCGGCGCAGGCGCACCGCCTCGACGGCGCGCACGAAGGCTTCCGGCGGCGGGTGGATCATGGCTGCCCCCCGCCGACGTCCTCGAGGCCCACGAGCCCGACCTTGAGGTAGCCCGCCGCCCGCAGGAGGTTCATCACCCCCATCAGCTCGCCGTAGGGCACGCCCCGGTCGGCGCGCAGAAAGACGCGCTCGTCCTTGTTGCCCTTGGTCGCCGCGTCGATGGCGCCGCCCAGGGCGGCCCGATCCACCGCGTCCTCGCCGAGCGCCACGGTCAGGTCCGACCGCACGCTGACGAAGACGGGCTTGTCGGGACGGGCCTGCTGGGGCGCGCTCGCGGTCGGCAGCTCGACCGCGACGTCCACCGTCGACAGGGGGGCGGCGACCATGAAGATGATCAGCAGCACCAGGATCACGTCGATGAACGGCGTGATGTTGATCTCGGCGTTCTCGGCGAGGTCGCCGTTGGCGTGGGATCCGAGCCGGACGGCCATCGCGCTACTCCGCCGCCACGCGCAGCCGGGCGGCCTTGCCGGGTGCCGGAAAGGTGCCGGCCTCGCGCCGGTCGAGGTCGCGCGACAGGTGCCGCATGATCAGGGCCACCGCGTCGGTCGCCAGCATGCGGTAGGCGACGACGCTGCGCGCGAGCCCGTTGTAGATCACCACGGCGGGGATCGCCGCGACGAGGCCGATGCCGGTGGCGAGCAGCGCCTCGGCGATGCCGGGGGCGACCACCGCGAGGTTGGTGGTGTTGGAGTTCGCGATGCCGATGAAGCTGCGCATGATGCCCCAGACCGTCCCGAACAGGCCGACGAAGGGGCCGACCGAGCCGATCGTGGCCAGGATGGAGATGCCGACCGCCATGCGCTTGGCGGCGGCCGCCTCGATCCGCTCGAGGGCGATGGCGACGCGCTCCTTGATGCCCTCGCTCGGCAATCCCTGGGAGAGGGCGAGCTCCTCCTCGGTCTCGACGAGGAGCTGCGCCCCGAGGCCGTGCCGGACCTGATGGGCGGCGTCGTCCAGGCTCGTCGCCGCGCGGATCGCCGCGAGGCTCGCCCGCAGGCGGCGCTTGGCCAGCAGAAGGCCCAGCGCCCGGGCGAGCAGGATCGTCCAGGTCAGGACCGAGGCCGCGGCGAGCAGCACCATCACGCCCTGCACCACCGGGTCCGCGTTCAGGAACATGCCCAACGGCGAGAGGTCGCGGTGCGGCTTGGCCGCCGGGGCCGGCGATGCCCCGGCCGCCAGCGGCGCGGCGCCGGCGGCCGCTTCGGGCTTGACCTCCACGCCGATCGTGGCCGGGAGAACCTCCACGGTCGGCGCCGCAGGCGACGCGACGGCCTGGGCGGGGACAGGGCCTTGCGCCTGCACCGGCAACGACCAAAGCGCCGCCAACAGACCGAACGTGCCGGCGATCCGCCCTATCGTTGCTCTCGCCCGGCCCCCGGTGCGATGGCTAGTCAGTATGCGCATTATTTCGTCCCCCTGCAGCCAGGAACACGTCGGTCCCACCTGTTCTGACGGACGAGGCTGGAAAAGCGACAGCTCGGTGACGCAGTTTTCGAGGGTTCGTGCATGCCGGTGCGCAGCACCCGGGTGACGCCGACGTAGCGGTCCGCGCGGTGGTGGACGACGAGCACGCCGTTCATCACGATCGCGCCGAGGACCGAGAGGACGAGGTTCTGGGCCGGCAGAAGGCAGGAGCCGGCCGCGAGGATCGCGAGGTCGCAGGCCATCTGGACCCCGCCCGCGCAGGCCGTAGCGTGCCTGCAGGTAGACCGAGAGCATGCCGATGCCGCCGAGGCTCGTGTCGTGCCGGAACAGGCACAACAGCCCGACGCCAATCAGGGCGCCGCCCGCCACCGCTGCGAAGGCGGGATCGATGGCGGCGATCTCAAGCCAGCCGGCAGCCTCCCGCGCGACCACGGATTCGAGCGTCACGGCGAGCAGCGTGCGCAGGACGAAGGCCCGTCCGCTCGTGCGCAGGGCGAACCCGTAGAAGGGCAGGTTGAGGAGGAACAGGCCCAGCCAGAGGGGCACCGGGCTGATGAAGACCAGCACCTGCGCGAGGCCGACGACCCCGCCCACGAGCAGCGCAGCCCGGGCGTAGAGCACCACGCCGAAACTGGCCAAGAGCGTCCCGACCAGGATCCCAAGCCCATCCTCCAGGACGCTGTGACGGCGGGCGGGTCCTGCCTCGATCGGTTCAGGCATGTGCGGAGCTCCGAGGGGGCGGCGCGGGCGTCGGCCCGACCGGCGCGACGCCCGCGAGGAAGGCGGCCATGGCGCGCATCGGCTCGCGCAGGTCGAGGCCCCGGGCCGAGACCCATGCGTCGTCGAGATGCGTGCTGCGGTAGCGCTCGCCCGAATCGCACAGCAGGGTGACGACCGAGCCGCTCTCGCCGCGCGCCGCCATCCCGTCGATCACCTGCGCGCAGGCCCAGAGATTGGCGCCCGTCGAGCCGCCGCACGAGCGCCCCAGCACCTCCGCCAGCACCCGCGCCGCACCGAGGCTCGCTGCATCCGGCACCGCGACCCAGCGGTCGATGAGAAGCGGCAGGAAGGACGGCTCCAGCCGGGCCCGGCCGATGCCCTCCACGACCGAGCACGGCCCGCGGGCGGAGGTCACGGCGGGATCGGCGAGGTGGCGGTGGAACACCGAGGCCTCGGGGTCGGCGAGGCAGAGGCGCGTCGGATGGCCCCGGTAGCGCAGGTAGCGCCCGATCGTCGCCGAGGTGCCGCCCGTGCCTGCCCCCACTACGATCCAGGCCGGCACGGGGAAGCGCTCCCGCGCCAGCTGGCCGAAGATCGATTGCGCGATGTTGTTGTTGCCCCGCCAGTCGGTCGCCCGCTCGGCATGGGTGAACTGGTCCATGAAATGGCCGCCGGTCCCGGCCGCGATCCGCGCGGCCTCGGCGTGGACCGCGGCGGGATCGTCCACGAAGTGGCTGCGGCCGCCGAAGCGTGCGATCTGCGCCACCTTCTCGGCCGCGGTTGAGGCCGGCATCACCGCCACGAAGGGCAGCCCGAGCATCTGCGCGAAGTAGGCCTCCGAGACGGCGGTCGAGCCGCTCGACGCCTCGACGACGGTGGTGTCGCGCCCGATCCAGCCGTTGCACAGCCCGTAGAGGAACAGCGAGCGGGCGAGGCGGTGCTTCAGGCTGCCGGTCGCGTGGGCGGATTCGTCCTTCACGTAGAGGTCGATCCCCGCCCGGCCGGCGAGCGGCACGCGCAGCAGGTGCGTGTCGGCGCTGCGTGCCGCTTCCGCGCCCACGGCGTCGAGGGCGTCCCGCAGCCAGCTGCGGTCCGGGGTCGGGCGGTGCCCGTCGATCGAAGGTTCCTGCATCGGGCCGCGCGCTCAGGCGGCCTGCGCGGCGGGCGAGCGGCGGAAGCCGTCGCCGTCGCGCGGCACGTCGATCCGGCGCGCATGGTGGGCGATCAGGCTGTCGCGGTGGCCGATCGAGATCAGCGTCGTTTGCGGCAGCCGCCGTTTCAGGGTCTCGTAGACCTGGCGCTCCAGCGCCGGATCCATCGCCGAGGTCGCCTCGTCGAGCAGCAGCCAGTCGGGCGTCGCCAGCAGGGCGCGCGCGATCGCGACGCGCTGCCGCTCGCCGCCCGACAGCGTCTGCGACCAGTTCTCGTCGCGGTCGAGCGATGCGGCGAGGTGGCCGAGGCCCGCGTCGCGGAGCGCGGCGGCCACCGCCTCGTCCGCGAAGGCGTCGGCCGGCGCCGGATAGCTCACCGCCGCCCGCAGCGAGCCGACCGGGAGGTAGGGCGCCTGCGGCAGCACGAGGAGGCTTGCCCCCTCCGGCAGGCTCATCCGCCCGCTCCAGTGCGGCCAGATCCCGGCCAGCACCCGGAACAGCGTCGACTTGCCGGTGCTGGACGGCCCGGTGATCAGGACGTTCTCCCCGGGCACGAAGCGCAGCGACAGGCCCGCGGCCAGGGCGGTCCCGTCGGGCAGGCGGATGGCGGCCTCCGCCAGCGCGATCGCCCCGTCCCGGCCGACCTCCACGCGGCCGCCCCCCGGCGCCGCCGTGCGGTCGAGGGCGTCGTCGAAGCTGGACAGGCGGTCGATGACGGCCTTCAGCGCGGCGAGGCTCGTGAACCGCGAGGAGAGGAAGGCCATCGCGCCGGACACCGCCCCGTACGCGACGCTAGCCTGGCTGAGGTCGCCCAGCGTCACCTGATGCGTGAGGAACAGGGCGCCGAGCGCGAGGTAGGGCAGATTATTGCTCAGCAGCGAGAAGGCCGTGAGGACGATCGAGAGGCCGGCCGTCATCACGATGATCGCGTAGGCGTTGCGCTGCACGTGGCCGAACAGCCGCTCGGCGATGCCGGCTTCGGTGCGTCCGCCGGCCATCAGGGCGATCTGCTCGCCGTACTCGCGCAGGCGCGCGAGGCCGTAGCGGTAATCCGCCTCGACGTGCTGGCGGCGGAAGTAGAGCGGGATCAGCGGGCGGCCGATCACGATCGTCACCGCCGTGATCACCACCGCGTACAGGACCGCGGCCCAGAGCAGCAGGCCGGGGATGACGATGTCCGGCCCGAACGGGCGCAGCTGGTCCGAGAGCTTCCAGAGGATCAGGGCGTAGGCCAGTAACGAGCTGAACGTGCCGATCACGTTGAAAGTGAGGTCGACGACCCCGGAGCCGTCGCCCTGGCCCCCGTTGATGAAGCTCGGAACGTCCTCCTGGATGCGCTGGTCCGGGTTGTCGGTCCCGGGGCCGGCGAGCCCCATCCGGTAATGCGCGCCCGTCGTGATCCAGCGCCGGGTGTAGTCGGCGCTCATGCCTCGGCGCCAGCGCACCGCCAGCAGTGAGGTCAGGACGTGCCGCAGCAGGATGAAGCAGAGGTAGGGCAGCGTCCAGAGCGGCATCGTGACGAGGAGCGTGTGCCAGAAGGTCGGGCCGTCATAGGCCTGCAGCGCGTCCATGAAGCGCGACGAGAGGAGGAGCGTCTGGATCTCGAAGACGATGAGGACCTGGTTGACGAGCACGATCGCGACGATGCCGACGCGCGCGAGCACCCGGTCGGGGATCGCGAGGGGCCGGCCGAGGATGCGGATGTGCGTGCGTTCCGGCGACGCGAAGAAGCGGTCGGCGATCGCGAGCGCGCGGCGCACGACCGGGAGGCCGGCCAGGGCGCGCAGAACCATCACGAACAGGCAGAGCGTCATCACCACAGGCTCGGAGACGGTGAGCGCCGGCGGCCGGTCGGCGAGCAGGCCCCCGGCATCGGCGAGGACGCTGAGCGCGAGGACGGCCGCCTCGCAGCCGAACAGGGCCATCAGCACCCGGTGGAAGGCCGAGACCGGCCCGGCGCGGAAGCTCGCCGCGGCGGCCAGGACGAGGAAGCCGGCCAGCAGCCGATGGGACCCCAGGCCGAAGCCCTCGGCCGAAAGCACCGCCGCGGAGGCGGCGATGAGGATGGTACCGAGCCAGATCATGGGATTGCCTGATGGGGAAGGGGGCGGCCGGGCCGATGCATCGTGGCGCGCTCGCGGCGGACCGCGGCGTCGCCGTTCGGATGGTCAGAAGCGGTAGGTCGCCTGCAGCGTCACGTTGCGGCCCTGGATGGGGGTGAGTATGGTCACCGTCGATGGACTCAGCGCATACGTGTTCAGGATGTTGTTGACCTTCAGGCTCACCGTGTAATCGGGTCCCTGGTACGATACCGCGGCGTCGAAGGTATTGTATCCGTTGAAGCGGAATACGACGGGATCGCTCACGCCGGTCGCGACGAAGAAATTTCCGACGCGACGTACGCCGGCGCCGAAGGTCAGGCCGGCCAAGGGGCCGTCCTGCAGGGTGTACGTCGTCCATAGGCTGGCGAGATGCTTCGGCCGGCCGGTGAGAGCGTCCTGCCCACCCTCGAAGGTCTGGCTGGTGAGGCTGGCGATGAGGTTGAGGCCGGGCAGAACCTCGCCCTGGGCCTCGATTTCCATGCCCTTGCTGTTCTGGCCTCCCACGAGGATCGCCGTCACCCCGGTCGGATCCGTCGGATCGGTGTTCGCGACGTTCGTGCGTACGAGATCGTAGAACGACGTCGTCAGGTTGAGGCGCTTGTCGAACAGGGCATAGCGCGCGCCGACCTCCGCCAGATCGCGTCCTTCGGGTGGGAGCACGTTGCCGGACCTGTCGATGGAGCTGGTGGGAATAAAGCCGTTCGATCGATTGCCGTAGACCGTCATCCAGGGCGTGACGTCGAAGGCCGCACCGGCGACCCACGAGAGGCCCGAAATCGTCGGCGTGCCCGAGCCGGAGGTGTTGGTAGTGGGCGTGGAGGTCTGCTCGTGGTCGTCACGGCGAACGCTTCCGAAGATGTGAAGCCGGTCGTCGAGCGTGTCGACCTTGTCGAGGACGTAGTAGCCCAGCGTATTGGCCGAAGTGGATATATCGTAGGTAAAGAGACCAGTCGATGCGGTCAGGGTTTGTCGTCTCTGGATCCTGAGCAATCCCGTAAAAGCATCTGTCGTGAACTGGCTCTGTTCGGTATTTACGAAATTGTTGTAACCTAAATAATCGAACCCGAATTTCAGGGTTTGTTTGACCTGCTCGGATTCGTACTTCATGGTTATGTCGGATCTGTCCGTTCTGTTGAAGACCTTGACTCCGCCCGTGAAGTGATAGAACGGGAGGTTGCTCGGATCCGTGATGCTCAAATCCGTGGTATTGTAGGCGAAGGGCTGGTTGTAGGTCGCATTGCTCCTTGTCCACTCGAAGCTGTGGTTCAGCGTGACGTCCATGCCGAAGATGCGCCCGACATCGTAGGACTGCTTCGTGGACAGGGTCAGGTTCTCGGTAAGCCCTGCGAAGTATGGATTGCCGATCGGCACGCCGCGCGGCTGCGCGAAGAGCGGCCCCAACCGTTCCGTGCCGAAGGTCGAGAGGAGCGCGAAGGTCGCCGGTCCGGTCCGCGCCTGGGAGTAGCGCAGGCCCCCCTCGACCATCAGGTCCTGGCCCTGCCAGCGGACGGTCGGGGCGACCAGGATCTCATGAGGATCCTTGTATCCGGCGTAGTTCTCGTCGGCGTGGTTGCCGGACGCGATGAAGCGGTACGTCGTCCCCTCCAGCCCTTCGACGCGGCCGCCGAGGTCGGCGGCGATGGTCTTGTAGTTGTAGGAGCCGTAGCGGACGGTGAGGTTGCGGATCGTCTCGCTGGTCGGCTGCTTCAGCGCCACGTTGACGAGGCCGCCGTTAGCGCTCAGGCCGTTGAGGATCGAGGTCGGTCCCTTCAGCACCTCGACCCGCTCGACGGCATCGATCGGGACCTGGTCGTGGGAGTAGTTGGGCGAACCGTTGACCGAGTGTCCGACGTCAGCACCTGTGGGACAGATTGAGGGTCTTCACGAACGGAGGATGGCTGGTTCATCGTAGCCCCTGAGGAGCGAAGATGAAGCAGACATCCGGACCGGCCAAGAAGCCGGCAGAAGCGGTGATCAAGGAC